>NZ_JBSRZM010000003.1:0-221540 GCF_054057635.1 Arthrobacter sp. UYNi723 | reverse complement strand
CACGCCGACAACGCACCGTTCCCCGCGCCGTCAAACGCAAAATGTCCAACTGGCCACTCAAGCGAACACCAAAAACCACAAAGTAAACGGCATTGGGTCTAGATCAGGTCTAGATCGGCGCGGGCTCCGCGAGGGCAAACCGGTTAGCAGCGCTTTCGGCACTCGGGAAGACGAACGACGTCGTCTGGTAAGTGGGGAGCTCCCGTGCGCCGCTGGCGCTGTCCGGCTCCTGACCAGCGTGGATCTGGCGGGTTTCGAAAGACCATCCGTTCGACATTCAAGGCTCCTTGATGTGGTGTGGCGCTGCTCGGTTGCGTTCAGTGCGGGAAGCCTTGCCTGACGCGAACAGGATTGTGACGAACGTGGTCAGCGGGCCGTTTATTCTCCTGCTTCCCGGCGGAATGTCCACTCGTGACGCATCAGGATTCCGGTAAGGCTACCCTTAGCTGAGAGCCGGATCACAAAGTGCCAAGATGATGGCATGCGCATGGATCACGTCTCTTACGCCTGTGAACAAGATGGCCTCGTTGCCACCACCGAACGTATTTCGTCCGCCCTCGGCGTTGAAGCCGTGAAGGGTGGCGTGCACCCCCGGTTTGGAACCCGGAACATGATTATTCCCCTCGCGGGCCATAAATACCTGGAAGTCGTGGAGGTCCTGAACCACCCGGCATCGGACAAGGCTCCCTTCGGGCAGGCTGTCCGGGCCCGGTCCGAAGCCGGCGGCGGCTGGATGGGCTGGTGCGTCGAAGTGGACGACCTCGCTCCGTTCGAAGACCGCCTGGGCCGTGCCGCCGTCAACGGCAACCGCAAGTTCCCGGACGGCCGCGAGCTGGTCTGGAAGCAGATCGGCATCCTGGGCCTGATCGCGGACCCCCAGGTCCCGTACATGCTCAAGTGGGAGGGCGACCCCGCCCTGCACCCGTCCAACGCCTATGAGAGCAACGTCAAGATGAGCTGCCTGACCATAGCCGGTTCCGCCGAACGCGTGACGGAATGGCTGGGCGAACCCGTCGAGAAGCCGCTGGAGGATGTGGCCGTTGACTGGGTGGCTCCGCATGGAACCCCGGGCATCCTGTCCGTAACCTTCGAAACCGCTAGCGGAGCAGTCACCATCTGATTGCACGTTCAATAGCTTCGGCCGCCATCAGCGGGTGCCAATGATGCCACCCACCGATGGCGGCCGAATCCTTTTAAGGCCGGACCTGTTTCAGTTCACCTGTGCCGCACGGGAACCACGGCCGCCTTAACCGAGCCCCACGGCCCGGCCAAAGAGGCTGAAGCCAACGAAGGCAACAATGTTCAACAGCGCGTGCGCGATGACCAGCGGCATCACCCGCTTGGTCTTTGTGTAGAGCCAGGCAAACACCACACCCATCACGGCGTTGCCGATGAACGGCCCGAAGCCCTGGTACAGGTGGTAGCTGCCGCGGAGCATCGAGCTAATGAAGATGGCCAGAGGCATGCTCCAGCCGAACTTGCCGAAGCGGTCCAGGAGGTAGCCCACCACAATGACTTCTTCCACGACGGCGTGCCGCAGCGCGGACAGGATCAGGACGGGAACTGTCCACCAGTACGAGTCGAGTGCGCTGGGGATGATGGCGGTGGTGATCCCCAGGGCACGTCCCGCGGCGTAGAGACCCAGCGACGGGATCCCGATCAGCGCCGCGAGGCCAAAGCCCTGCAGCAGGTCACGGCCCGGCCGGGCGAAGTTGAACCCCAGTTTCCGGAAGGCGGACCAGCCTTGGGGGCTCACTCCGGCGCCGGGTTGCCGCTGGTCCGTGAGGAAGTAGATGACCAGCAGCACGGGCACGAGGGCGAAAATGATGTCCAGCAGCTGGTAGGTGAGGTCGAAGTATTCGCGGGGGCTCTGTGACCGGTTCAGCGTGGACGTGCCTTCGGCCAGCGGTGCACGCGTCATCTTGTCCAGCAGCTGCACCACCGAGTAGACGGCGGACTGCCCCAGGGAAAGGCCCAGCACAATCCAGACTTCAATCCGCAGCCGACGGCGGGAGGGAACCAACATGGTTCCATCTTGCCTGTAGTTTCTGGTTCTTCGCTGATTGGGGGGTGGCCAGCTCGCCGGGGCTGACCAAAGTGAGAGAGCGTCCGCCAAAAACCCGCCGAAAGTGAGAGAGCGTCCATGCGGCGGCACCTATGCTTGGGGCTTATGAGCGCGCCAGGGAAAATCTTCATGATCCGGCACGGCCAGTCCGCGGCCAATGTCGATACGTCCATCTACAACAGGGTCCCGGACTACCGGATTCCACTGACTCCCCGGGGCCTGGCGCAGGCCACGGCGGCCGGCGAACGGATCCGCCGCGAGCTGGACGGCCGGCAGGTTTGCGTCTATGTCTCCCCGTACCTGCGGGCGCACCAGACCCTGGAGGCACTGAACCTCGGCAATCTCACGGAGCGGGTGATCGAAGAGCCGCGCCTCCGTGAGCAGGACTGGGCCAATTTCCAGATCACCGGCGACATCGAGGACCAGAAGGAACTCCGCAACGCCTACGGCCATTTCTTCTACCGGTTCAGGGAGGGCGAATCCGGCTCCGACGTCTACGACCGGATCTCATCCTTTATGGAGACGCTGTACCGCCACTGGTCCAAACCGGACTACGCCCCCAACACCCTGCTGGTGACCCACGGGCTCACCATGCGGCTGTTCTGCATGCGTTGGTTCCACTGGTCGGTGGAGTATTTCGAATCCCTCAACAACCCGGACAACGCCGCAGTGCGGACCCTCCTGCGAACCGACCTGGGCAAGTACGAACTCGACATTCCGTTCAGCCAATGGGTGGACCGCCGGGTGGACGAGACCGTGCTGGATGCGCCGCCGGTGATCTTTTAGGGGTTGTTGCTGATCGCCTAGTGCGGGGCCACGATCACTTCGGTGCCATTGGCTTCGAATGCGGCCTTGTCCTCGGCGGAGATCCCGGAGTCAGTGATCAGGCGGGTGAACGCGTAGCCGTCCATGGTGGCGAAGGCTCTGACGCCCACCTTGGAGGAGTCGGCCAGCACGTACGAGATCCGGGCCCGGCTGGCCAGCAGGGCATTCACGGACGCTTCGCCCTCCCCCGTATTGGTGGGACCGACCTCTGGGTCGATGCCGTTCACGCCGATGAAGGCGATGTCCATGACCACCTTCTGCATGATGATGTCGGTGTACGGGCCCACCAGTTCGTACGAGCGGGGGTTCAGGATGCCGCCGGTCACCATGACTTTGATGTTAGGGCGGACAGCCAACTGTGCAGCGATGTTGATGGCGTTGGTGACCACCGTCAGGGTGGACTGGTGGCCGGGAGCGTTGAGGTCCTCGCGCGTGGCCAGGATCTGCGCCAAGGCCGTGCTGGTGGTGCCGCCGCAGAGACCGATCACCGCGCCGGGAAAAATCAGCGCCGAGGCGGCCTGGGCGATCTGCTCCTTGGCTTCGGCGTGGTCGTCACGGTTGTACCGCCCGGGGAGGTCGTAGGCCAGGGCGCCGGTGGTGGCCCCGCCCCGGGTCCGGGTCAGCAGCCGCCGCTTGGCCAGGCTGTCCAGGTCCCGCCGCGCCGTGGCCGGCGAGACCGCCAGCTGCGAGACAATCTCCTCCACCTCCACCTGGCCGGTCTTGGCAAGAATGTCCAGGATGGCCGTCAGGCGGTCAGTGCGGGTCATGGGGGCCTCTCAGCGATCAAACAGTCACCAAAATATGACGTTATCTGATCATAACAGGCACAAATGATCACATCGCAATCACAAAGTGTGGCCCCTGCTTAGCGTGCCCGTACACCGGCCCGCCACACGGAGTACGTGAGCGGCATGCCTGGGCGGTAAGCGAGATGCGTTGCTGAGGGGGCGTTCAGCATGTGCAGGTCCGCACGATGCCCGACGGCGAGCGAACCCACCGCCCGGACGCCGTCGGCGTCGTGCCCTGCCTCCCGGTGCAGCGCCAGCGCGCCCCCATACGTAGCCGCGCGCACCGCTTCGTGGACGCTCAGGTGCATCTGCAGCACGGCCGTAGCCACGTTGAACGCCATGGAACTGGTGTACGACGTGCCCGGGTTGCAATTGGAGGCGAGCGCCACCTGCACGCCGGCGTCCAGCAGTTCACGCCCCGGGGCCAGCGGCTGCCGGGTGGAGAGATCGCACGCGGGGAGGCAGGTTGCCACGGTGCCGCGGGCGCCACTGCCGGAGTCCGGACTCCAGCCGGACCAGCTTTCCGCCAGGACCGCCACATCACGGGCCGACAGGTAGTTCACATGGTCCACGCTGGCTGCCCCGAGTTCCACCGCCAGCTGCACGCCGGGACCCTCGCCGAGCTGGTTGCCGTGGACGCGGATCCCCAGTCCGGCGGCCCGGCACGCCTCCAGCACACGGCGGGACTGCTCCGCCGTGAAGGCGCCTTCCTCGCAGAACACGTCCGCCCACCGGACGTACGGCCGGACGGCGTTAAGCATGGGCCCGCAGACGAGATCGGTGTAGGCCTCCGCATCGGTGCCCGCGGGGACAAGGTGGGCACCCAGGTAGGTGACCTCGTCTGCGACAGTGGAGGCGATCCGGGCGCTCCGGGCCTCGTGCTCAATATCCAGCCCGTAGCCCGTCTTGGTTTCGAGGTAGGTGGTGCCCTGCGACACGGCCTCGGACACGCGCGCCATCGCCAGCCGGGTGAGGTCGAAATCGGACGCGCGGCGGGTGGCGTCCATGGTGACGGCGATGCCGCCGGCCGAATACGACTCCCCTGCCATCCGCGCCTCGAACTCCGCTGTGCGGTCGCCGGCGAAGACCAGGTGTGTGTGCGAATCCACCCAGCCCGGCAGCACGGCCCGGCCGCCGGCGTCCACGGCGTCGTCGGCCGCCGGCGCATCCGCGGCGGATCCGAGCCAGGCGATCCGTTCACCCTCGACCACCACGGCGGCATTCTTCAGGACGCGGTGGTCCAGATCCTGGGTCATCAGCTCGGCGATGTTGGTGATCAGGGTGCTCATGGGTTCCATTGTTCAGCGCCGGACGGACCAGCGCGTGGCGGCCAGCGCCTCTGCTGTCCGGGATGCCGGATCGTGGGCCGGAGCGGCCGCCCGGTGCCCGGTGCCCTGTCCGGCCAGGATCTGCGCGGCGGCGAGCTCAGCCATGGCCGATGACGTCTGGAAACCGTAACCGCCCTGACCGGCCAGCCAGTAGAACCCGGGGGCTTCGGCATCGAAACCGGCTACCGGGACGCCGTCGGCTGCCTCGGTTCGGAGCCCCGTCCACGCGCTCCGAACTCCGCGGATTCCCAATGTTGTCAGCTCGTTCAGCTTCACGATCAGCCGCTCGACATCGCCGGGCCTCGGCCTGGCGTCCTCGGGTCCGCTGGGCACCGTTTCCGACGGCGAGATCAGCACCTCGGTGCCCTCCCGGCGGAAATAGAACGTGTGGTCCGCTGCCGCCACCATGGGGCTGTGCCCTGGCAGTGGATGTTCGACGTCGACAATCGCCGCAGTGCGCCGGTAAGGCTGGAGCCCGAGCTTCTCCACGCCGCTGATCACGGCGATTTCATCGGCCCAGGCGCCGGCCGCGTTGACCAGCACACCGGCTTCGAAGGCTTCCTGCCCGGCGCCGATCTCCCAGCCCGAGCCCAGCCGCTGGGCGGAATGTACGCGGGCGCCGGTGATGATGTCGGCGCCGGCAGCCTCCGCCCGCAGGCGGTGGTCGGCCAGCAGCAGCGGGGCGTTGCAACCGAAGGATCCGGTGTCCAGGCCTGCGGCGGAAAAGGCCCCGGGGACCAGCGCCGGGCACAGCTCCAGTGCCCGTTCATGCGTGATGGCATTCATGTGGCCGCTGCCCTCGGCGCGGACGGATTCCTCTGTGCCGATCAGCATAAAGCTTCGCGGCGTAAGGACAGGTTCGGGCAGTTGGGCGTCCCGGGCCGCGATCAGGTCCAGGGTCCGGACCGTGAGCTCCCGGACCACGTCCGGGCCGTAACTGGGAATGAGCTGGCGGGCGGAACGGGAGGACGTGTGGTACGCCAGCTCCTGCTCCGCCTCCACCAGCGCCACGCTGCAGCTGCCCGCGAGCGCGGACGCCAGGGACAGGCCGGCGATGCCGCCACCCACAATCAGGACGTCGTAGTGTGCTGCCATGGCTCCATCCTTGCAGAGTTGCCGTGCGGCCGCGCCGGGCACCCGCTAGGGGTTTAGCCCGGCTGGGTTAACCCGGCTGGGTTAGCCTGCTATCGCCGCACGGCTGGCGACGAACGCACCCACGCACGCTTCGACGTCGTCCGCTGAGTGCGACGCTGAAAGCTGCACACGGATCCGGGCGGCGCCGCGCGGAACAACCGGGAAGCTGAACGCGGTGACGAAAACGCCGTGCTGGAGCATCTGGTCCGCCACCTTGGCGGCCAGCACGGCATCCCCGAACATCACGGGAACAATCGCGTGTTCGCCGTCCAGGAGTTCGAAGCCCTCCTCCGTCATCCGGCGGCGGAACAGGCGGGCATTCTCGAACAGCCGGGTCCGCAGGTCACCGGAATTCTCCACCAGGTCAAGTGCCTTGATGGTCGCGGCGACGATCGCGGGGGCCAGGGAGTTTGAGAACAAGTACGGGCGAGCCTTCTGGCGGAGCATGGCCACCACTTCGCTGCGGCCGGAGACATAGCCGCCGGACGCGCCGCCCAGGGCCTTGCCGAACGTTCCGGTGTAGATGTCCACGCGCTGGGACACGCCGGCGTGCTCGGGGGTTCCGGCACCGGTGGCACCCATAAAACCGACGGCGTGGGAATCGTCCACCATCACCAGGGCGTCGTGCTTCTCGGCGAGGTCGCAGATGGCTTCCAGCGGTGCCAGGTAGCCGTCCATGGAGAAAACGCCGTCGGTGACGATGATCTTCCGGCGTGCATCCTTCGCTTCAACAAGCTTGGCCTCGAGGTCCGTCATGTCCTGGTTGGCGTAGCGGAACCGCTGGGCCTTGCAGAGCCGGATGCCGTCGATGATGGAGGCGTGGTTGAGGGCATCGGAGATGATGGCGTCCTCCGGCCCGAAGAGGGATTCGAAGACCCCGCCGTTGGCATCAAAGCAGCTGGAGAACAGGATGGTGTCCTCCGTGCCGAGGAACCTGGAGACCCTGGCTTCCAGTTCCAGGTGCAAGTCCTGGGTGCCGCAGATGAAGCGGACGCTGGCCATGCCGAAGCCCCGCGAGTCCATGGCTGACTTCGCGGCGGCGATGATGTCCGGGTGGTCCGCGAGGCCCAGGTAGTTGTTGGCGCAGAAGTTCAGGACGGTGGCGCCGGGCTGGCCGATCTGCCCTGCCGTGACGTGGCTGGACTGCGGGGAGTTGATGCTGCGTTCGGTTTTGAATAGCCCGGCGGTGCGGATGTCGTCCAGCTCAGTCAGCAGCTGGTACTTGATGGAGGTGTACATGGTGCTCCTTAGAGTTCGGTCCAGTCGAGGACAACTTTTCCGCCAACGCCGGCGCGGGCGGTCGCGAAACCTTTTTCCCACTCTGCGGCGGGCAGCGTGTCCGTCACCACCGCTGAGATGCCGGCGTGCAGGACCGGGTTGGAGGAGAGCATGGCGCTCATGGCGTACCAGGTCTCATACATTTCCCGGCCGTAGATGCCCTTCAGGGTCAGCATGTGCGTGACCACTTTGCCCCAGTCGATGGTGATGTCCTGGCTGGGCAGGCCGAGCATGGCAATACGGCCGCCGTGGTTCATGTTGTTGATCATCTCAGGGAGGGCCGTGGGGTGGCCGGACATTTCCATCCCGATGTCGAAGCCCTCCCGCATGCCGAGTTCACGCTGGGCATCCTTGACGCGCGTGGTGGAGACGTCGATGGCCAGGTCCACGCCCAGCTGGCGTGCCAGGTCGAGCCGCGGCTTGGAGACGTCAGTGATGGCGATCTTGCGCGCACCGGCGTGGCGCGCCACCGCAACGGCCATCAGTCCGATGGGCCCGGCACCCGTGATCAGCACGTCCTCGCCCACCAGGGGAAAGCTTAGGGCGGTGTGCACGGCATTGCCGAACGGATCGAAAATCGCGCCGAGCTCCGGGGTGATGGAGGGATCTTGGTGGACCCAGACGTTGGTCTCGGGGATGACAACATACTCGGCGAAGGCGCCGTCCCGCTGCACGCCGACGCTGACGGTATGGATACACATCTGGCGGCGCCCCGCGCGGCAATTCCGGCAGATCCCGCAGACCACGTGGCCCTCACCGGATACCCGGTCCCCCACCTTGACGTCGCGGACGCCGTGGCCGATTTCCACTACTTCACCGTAGAACTCATGGCCGGCGATGAGCGGCGCCTGGATCATGCTCTGTGCCCAGGCGTCCCAGGACTGGATGTGCAGGTCCGTGCCGCAGATCCCTGTGGTCATGACCCGGATCTTGACGTCGTTGGGTCCCGCTTCGGGCTCGGGGCGGTCGACGAGTTCGAACCCGGCGTGTGCACCAGACTTGTAGAGGGCCTTCATTGGCTTCCTAACTCTTGGCAGTCGCCTCGCGGCTGCGGGCGGAGATCTCCCTTCATTAGAGCCATTTCGAAGCATTAGCACAAGCAGTTTTTTCTCAATCGACGATGAAGTATTCGCTAATGTATAGACTGGACGGATGGAAATTCATCAGCTGGAAATCCTCCGGGAACTGGGGGCCCTGGGCAGCGTGAAGGCGGTGGCCGAGACGCTGATGGTGACGCCCTCCGCCGTGTCCCAGCAACTGACGCTGCTGCAGCGGAACGTCGAGGTCCCGCTGACGCGGAAAGAAGGCCGCAATCTGGTGCTGACCGAAGCCGGCCAGGTGCTCGCCGACGCAGGTGCCGCCGTCGTCAATGCCATGGCGGACGCCCGGACGGCGATCGGTGCCTATCACGGCTCGCCCGTTGGCCCCGTGACCATCAGCGGATTCCACAGCGCGGGCCAGGCGCTGTTCGCGCCGCTTGCGCGCATGCTGGACGCGCCCGGCCAGCCGCGAATCCAGCTTTCCGACGAGGACGTGGCGCAGCAGGACTTTCCGGCGCTCACGGCGCGGTACGACCTGGTGCTGGCGCACCGGATGGACCACAGCCCGCGTTGGCCGGAGGAGCGTGTGGCAGTGATCCCGCTGGCGCACGAACCGCTGGATGTGGCCCTGCCGGCGGAACATCGCCTGGCCAGCCAGGACACACTGACCGCGGCCGACGTCGTAGGCGAACCGTGGGTGACCAGCCACACGGGTTACTCTCCCGCGGACGTGCTGTCCGCCGTCGCGGCCGTCTCCAGCAAGGAATTGAACATCGTCCACCGGATCAACGACTACTCCACGGTGGCCGCGCTGGTCGCGGCGGGCGGTGTGGTGGGTCTGTTGCCGCGGCATACGGCGCGGCCCGTGCTCAACCCGGGCATTGTGCTGCGGCCGCTTGAGGGCATCAGCACCCGGCGGCGGATCGACATCCTGGCCCGCCCGGAGAACCTGAAGCGCCGCTCGGTGATGATTGTGTGCGAGGCGCTGCAGGCCATCATGACCGGGCTGGTGGAGCAGGGCTAACGCCAACTGAGTAGCTGTAACTGTCGTTTTCAGGGCTCAGAACGACAGTTGGCGCTACTTACTTGGGGGAAAGCCGCTTGGCGTGGCCGAGGCCCTTGCCCAGCCCGTGACCGTGCCCCTTGCCTAGGCCTTTTCCGTGGCCCGGACCCGTGCCTTCGACGATCTGCCGGGCGGTGGCGTTGTCACCGTTCTTCACGCCGGAGACCCTGACGGCCTCACCCGTGGCGATTTCCGCGATGGTGACCTCTGACCGCTTCAGCCGTTTGCCGTCGTCGCCCGTTGCCGGCGAACCGTCCGCGGCCGGGGCAGGGAACTTGATGATTCTGGTCTCCGCGTTGACGGCGTAGGTCTGGGTGAAACCGTCCTCGCTCTTGACGGTGAGCGAGGTTTCGCTGACGGCCTCCACGGTGCCCTGCTGGGTCAGCACGGTTTCGAACGTCCCGTCCGCCTTCTTCACCACGCTTTCACTGTGCAGGTGCTGCGGGCGCTGGGCCTTGTCTGGCTTCCCCTGGCCAGGCGCCTTGTCCGACTGCCCCGGTGCGGAGGCCGACGGCGACGGCGTGTCTGTGGCGGACCAGGCGATGGCGACACCCGTGCCGGTCAGGGCCAAAGCAATGACGCCGGCCAGCAAAGCCTTGCGGAATCTCAACGGTTCTTGGACCGACATGGCCATTCCTCCCACAGCACGGGCAGGGCTCCGGCGCCCTGGAACTTCAGTCTAGAACCGGCAGGCCCCGCTGAACACGCGTACTTTGCGAGCGGGAAGTGAGTACTTAAAGCCAAACTGGGTCGCAGTAGCTGCGACCCAGTTGGGTTTAAACAGGTAGCTTGCCCTGTGGCTTAGCCCTCGACGTCGAGCTTCGCGAGGATCAGCTCCTTGACGCGGCCGGCGTCGGCCTGCCCGCGGGTGGCCTTCATGACGCCGCCGACGATCGCGCCGATCGCCTGGAGTTTGCCGGCGCGGATCTTGTCCGCGACGTCGGGCTGCGCGGCGAGGGCTGCGTCGATGGCTTCCAGGAGCGGGCCGTCGTCGGAAACGACGGCGAGGCCGCGCCGCTCTACGATCTCCGCCGGGGTGCCTTCGCCGGCGAGGACGCCGTCCAGCACCTCGGTGGCCATCTTGTTGTTGATCTTGCCGTCCTCGACCATCCGGTTCAGCTCCACGATGGTGGCGGGCTGGACGCCCAGCTGGCCGGGATCGACGTCGGCGTTCTTGGCACGGCCCACAATCTCGCCCATCCACCATTTGCGGGCCACGGTGGCTGTGGCGCCAGCAGCGATGGTTTCTTCGATCTCGTCCATAACGCCGGCGTTGACAACGTCGCGGAATTCCAGGTCCGAGTAGCCCCAGTCCAACTGCAGCCGCTTGCGGCGGGCCGCCGGCGGCTCGGGCAGGGTGGCGCGGAGCTCCTCCACCCATTCGCGGGACGCAACGATCGGAACCAGGTCCGGCTCCGGGAAGTAGCGGTAGTCATCGGCGTCCGACTTGGGCCGGCCCGAGGTGGTGGTGCGCGTGTCCTCGTGCCAGTGGCGGGTTTCCTGAATGATCGGGTTGCCGGCATCCAGGACGGCTGCGTGCCGCTGGATCTCGTAGCGGACGGCGTGTTCGACGGCGCGCAGCGAGTTGACGTTCTTCGTTTCGGAGCGGATGCCGAAGCGTTCGCGGCCGTGCGGGCGCAGCGAAACGTTCGCGTCGCAGCGCACGTTGCCGCGTTCCATCTTCGCGTCCGACACACCAAGGTTCTTGACGATCTCCCGGACGGCGGCCACGTAGGCCTTGGCCAGCTCCGGGGCGCGGGAACCCGCACCCTCGATGGGCTTGGTGACAATCTCCACCAGCGGAACGCCGGAACGGTTGTAGTCCACCAGCGAGAAGTCGGCACCCTGGATGCGGCCGGCGGCCCCGCCCATGTGCGTCAGCTTGCCGGCGTCCTCTTCCATGTGGGCACGCTCGATCTCCACGCGGAAGATGGTCCCGTCCGACAGTTCGATGTCCAGGTAGCCGTCGTACGCGATCGGGTCCTCGTACTGTGACGTCTGGAAGTTTTTGGGAGTGTCCGGATAGAAGTACTGCTTCCGGGCAAACGTGCAGGATTCAGCGATCTTGCAGTTCAGGGCAAGGCCGATCTTGATCGAGGACTCGATCGCGACCCTGTTCACCACCGGCAGCACGCCGGGCATGCCCAGGTCCACCTCGTTGACGTTGGTGTTCGGCTCATCGCCGAAGACGTTGGGCGCGGAGGAGAACATCTTGGACTTGGTGTTGAGTTCCACGTGGACCTCAAAACCCAGGACGGGATCGTACTTCTCCATGGCCTCTTCGAAGCTCAGGGTTGCGTCCGTGCTCATTATTTTGCCTCCTTGGCGTCAACAAGGGTCTCAACCAACGGCGGCGCCTGGTCCAGGAGCGGGCCGCCCCACTGTGCCTCAAGCAGGGATTCCAGGACAGCACCCACCCGGTAGAGCCGGGCATCCTCGCGGGCAGGAGCCAGCAGCTGGATGCCGACGGGAAGGCCGTCCTCGTCCGCCAGGCCGCCGGGCAGGGTCAGCCCGGGCACGCCTGCCAGGTTGGCGGGGATGGTGGCGACGTCGTTGAGGTACATCGCCAGCGGGTCATTCAGTTTCTCCCCGAGCTTGAACGCCGTGGTGGGCGCCGTGGGAGAGATCAGGACGTCGGCCTGCGCGAACGCGGCCTCGAAGTCGCGCTGCACCAGGGTACGGACCTTCTGGGCCGACCCGTAGTACGCGTCGTAGTAGCCGGCGCTCAGGGCATAGGTGCCCAGGATGATGCGGCGCTTGACTTCGTCGCCGAAGCCGGCGGCGCGCGTGGCTCCCATAACGCGTTCGATGGTCATGGGCCCGTCCTCGGGGAGGACGCGCAGGCCGTACCGGACGCCGTCGAACTTTGCCAGGTTGGACGAGGCCTCGGACGGCATGATCAGGTAGTAGGCGCCGAGGGCGTACTGGAAGTTTGGGCAGGACACCTCAACGATTTCCGCACCGGCCTGCTTGAGCAGTTCCAGGGATTCGTTGAAGCGGTTCTCGACGCCGGCCTGGTAGCCCTCGCCGTGGAGTTCCTTGATGATGCCGATCCGCATGCCTTCGACGTTGCCCACGCGGGCAGCGGCGACGAGGTCTTCCAGGGGGTCGGGCAGGGACGTGGAGTCAAAGGGATCATGCCCGCCGATGACCTGGTGCAGCAGCGCCGAGTCCAGGACGGTGCGGGAAACCGGGCCGATCTGGTCCAGCGAGGAAGCCATGGCGATGGCACCGTAGCGGGAAACACCACCGTAGGTGGGCTTGACTCCCACGGTGCCGGTGACGGCGCCGGGCTGGCGGATGGACCCGCCGGTGTCCGTGCCGAGCGCCAGCGGGGCCTCAAAAGCAGCAACGGCCGCGGCCGAGCCGCCGCCGGAGCCCCCGGGGATCCGGTCCAGGTCCCACGGGTTGCGGGTGGGGCCGTAGGCGGAGTGCTCGGTGGAGGAACCCATGGCGAATTCGTCCAGGTTGGTCTTGCCCAGGATGGGCATTTTGGCGGCGCGGAGGCGCTTGACCACCGTGGCGTCATAGGGGCTGTGCCAGCCCTCGAGGATCTTAGAGCCTGCCGTGGTGGGCTGGCCGATGGTGACGATGAGGTCCTTGACCGCGATCGGCACGCCGGCGAGTACGTGAAGTTCCTCGGCCGCGGCACCACCGGCGGCGCGGATCGCGTCCACCTCGGCGGCGACGGCGAGCGCTTCCTCGGTGTTGACGTGCAGGAACGCGTTCACGCCGCGTTCGCCGCCGTCGACAGCTGCGATCCGGTCCAGGTAAGCCTGCGTGACCTCGACGGAGGTGACCTCGCCCGCGGCCAACATGCCGGCCAGCCGCGCGGCGGACAGGCGGATGAGTTCGTTGGTGTCAGTCATGGTTATGCCTCATCCAGGATTGCCGGGACCTTGAAACGGTTCTCATCGGAATCCGGAGCCCCCGAGAGTGCCTGCTCCGCGGTGAAAGTGTGGCCCACAACGTCCTCGCGGAACACGTTGGTCAGCGGGATCGGGTGGGAGGTTGCCGGGACGTCATCACCGGCGGCTTCACTCACGGACTTCACTGAATCAACGATGACGGCGAGTTCGCCGGCCATCCTGTCCAGCTCTTCAGCACTCATCTCGATGTGAGCGAGCTGCGCGAGGTGCGCAACATCGTCACGGTTGATCGCAGCCATGGATCTCCCCTGCAGGTTCGGATTGTTTTCCGAACCAGTCTAGTGGGGAAACGTCAGTGCCCGTCTGACGACCCCCAGCGGGCGTCAGACGGGCACCTCGGTGCCTTGGTCCCGGTCACGGGGACCGGCCACAGGCAGCTACAGACTAACCGATCCCGATGGCTCCCGTCAGCATTCCCACACCCAACATGACGAGGGAAACCACTGCGGTGCGCCACAGGACCTTTTTGTGGTGGTCGCCGAGGTCCACCTTGGCCAGCGAAACCAGCAGCAGGATGGCCGGAACCAGCGGGCTCTGCAGGTGGAAGGGCTAGCCGGTGATGGAGGCACGCGCCATCTCCGCGGCGCTGATCCCGTAGTGTGCGGCGGTCTCGCTGAGGACGGGGAGGACACCGAAGTAGAAGGCGTCGTTGCTCATGAAGAACGTCATGGGGATGCTGAGCACGCCGGTGATGACTGCCATGAACGGCCCCATGTCAGCGGGGATGATCTGGACCAGCCACGCGGACATGGCCTCCACCATTCCGGTGCCCTTGAGGACACCGGTCAGCACGGCGGCGGCCATCACCATGCTCACCACGGACACGATGGACGGTGCGTGGGCGATGAGCTGCGCGCCCTGCTCCTTGACCTTGGGGAAGTTCACCACCAGGGCGATGGCGGAACCCACCATAAATACGAACGGCAGCGGCACGAGGTCGGCCACGAGCATCACCATCACGGCAATGGTCAGGCCCAGGTTGAACCAGAGCAGCTTGGGGCGGAGCGTGGAGCGGTTGGGGTCAAGCGCGGTGTCAGTCAGCCCGCCGTCCTGTTCTTCCACCAGCGTTTCGGTGCGTTCCAGGACAGCCACTGACGAACCTTCCGGAGAGTAGCCGCCGACGGCGGGGGCTACTCCGGCGGGGCCGGCTCCCTTGCGTCCGCGGCCGGTTCCCGAACCGCCGTCGGAAGTGCCGCCGTCGAACTTTTCAGCGGTGAACGGCTCTGCCGTGTCCGGCGTTCCCCAGATTTCCGGTGCAATGGCGCGGAGGCGGTTGCGTTCCTGCAGTCCCAGCAGCCAGGCGAAGCCGAAGACCACTACCAGGCCGGCGATGAGGGACGGGATCATCGGGACAAAAACGTCGTTGACGTCGAGGTGGAGCGCGGTGGCGGCGCGGGCAGTGGGACCGCCCCACGGCAGGATGTTCATGGTGCCGTTGGCCAGGCCGGCCACGCAGGTGAGGACAACCGGGCTCATCTTCAGGCGCAGGTAGACGGGCAGCATGGCGGCGGTGGTGAGGATGAAGGTGGTGGAGCCGTCGCCGTCCAGGGAGACTGCGGCCGCCAGGATCGCGGTGCCGAGCACCACCTTGGCGGGGTCATTGCCGAGCTTGCGGAGGATGAACTTCACCAGCGGGTCGAACAGCCCGACGTCGATCATCAGGCCGAAGTAGATGATGGCGAACATCAGGAGGGCCGCCGTGGACGTCATGGACTTCATTGACTCCAGGACCATGTCCCCGATACCCAGTCCGGCCCCTGCGAAGAGGCCAAAAACGGTGGGGACGATGATCAGCGCCAGTACAGGCGTCAACTTCTTCGTCATGATCAGCACCATGAATACCGCGATCATTGCGAATCCAAGTAATACCAGCACGGCCGGCTCCTTCTTGTGAACAACGCCACCGCAGCGTGACGCGTGCTACAGACATTAGGGTGGCGGGCGTCACGGCCGTGCCTTTGGCTCAATTGATTGGCATACTGCTTATTCGGAGTATTTTGCGCATTGTGCTCACACCCACGCCCGAGGGAGGAAGAACCATGCCGCGTTCCGCACGCACACCGCCCTTGCGGTTCTCCACGCAGACTCTCCTCCTTCAGCTGGGCGTGGTCCTGCTGGTGGTCCTGCTCAGCGCCGCCGTCCACGCCTGGCTGACCTACGACCGGGTGGGCCGCGAGGCGGAAAACCAGGCGCTGACGCTGGCCCGCGCCGTCGCCGCGGATCCGTCAGTGCAGGCTGACGTGCTGGCCATCAGCGAGGGCGCGGGCACTCCCCCGCCCGCCGTGCTCCGCACCGGACCGCTGATGGCTGCCGCCGAGGCGATCCGGACCCGGACCGGGGCACTGTTTGTGGTGATCACCGAAGAGACCGGCCTGCGGCTGGCGCACCCTGATCCGGACCGGCTGGGCGAGAAGGTCAGCACCGATCCATCCGAGGCCCTCGCCGGCCAGGAGGTCACCACCAGGAACACCGGGACACTGGGCCCGTCTGCCGGCGCCAAGGTTCCTGTCTACGCGCCCGGCACTGGCGCCGGCACCGTCGTCGGGGAGGTCAGCGTTGGCTACTCCATGGAGAGCGTGGGCCAAAGCGTCACGCGTGACATCGGCCCGGTGGGGCTGACCGCCGCAGGAGCCTTGTTGGCGGGTGTACTGGGCTCGTTCCTGCTGCGGCGCCGGCTCCAGCGCCTGACGCTGGGCCTGGAGCCTGAGGAAATCAGCATGCTGGTCCACGACCAGGTGGCCGTTTTGCAAGGCGTGGACGACGGCGTCATCGGCGTTTCGGCCGACGGCAGGATCAGCGTTTTCAACGCAGCAGCGCAGCGCCTTTTGGAGCAGCCGGACCTTTCCGGGACGCCGTGGGCCGACGCTCCGGTGCCCGAGCAGCTCAGGGCGTTGACCCGGCCGGACGCTGCGGAGGCGGACGCCATTGAGCTGGTAGCCGGCGGCAGTGTCCTGGTGGCCAGCGCGCGCAAGGCCCTGCATGGAAGCGAGGACCTGGGCTGGGTGGTGATGCTCCGGGACCGCACCGAACTCCAGCAGCTCACCCGGCAGCTCGACGCCGTGGGAACGATGTCCACGGCCCTGCGCGCCCAGCGCCACGAATTCGCCAACCAGCTGCACACCATCGCCGGCCTCATGAGCATCGAGCAGCACCAACAGGCCCGCGAGTACCTGGCCGGGCTGGCCGCCACGGGGCCGCTGAAGTTCCCGGTGGACCAGGCGGAACTGTTGCAGGACCCGTACCTGCAGGCCTTTGTGGGTGCCAAGGGTGTGGAGGCCGACGAGCGCGGCGTGACGCTGCGGATCGGCCCCGAAACCCTGGTCCGCGGCCAGGTCACCGAGCCGCAGGACGTGACCACCGTACTGGGCAACCTGATCGACAACGCGGTGAACGCCGCCGTCGCTGGCTCCTCCCCGGATCGCTGGGTGGAGCTGGAGGTGCTGGATGAACCGCACGACGACGGCGGGACGCTGCACATCGTCGTCGCCGATTCCGGCGACGGGCTGGCCGCCGGGACGAATGCGGAAGCGGTCTTCGCCGAGGGATTTACGACGGCGGCTGGCCCAGTAGTGCCGGCTCCGGCGGCTGCCGGCGGACGGAGTGGCGGACGGAGTGGCGGGCAGGGGCTGGGCCTGGCCCTGGCCCGGAAGCTGGCCCGGCGCCGCGGCGGGGACGTCCGCTTGCTGGAGCCGGGGACACCGGGCGGACCCGGGGCCGTGTTTATGGCTTCCCTGCCACGCACGACGTCCGGGACAACCGCCGGGACACCTGCGGGGACCCAGGATTTAGCTGGAAAGGACAATGATGCCTGAGGATTTCAGGGTGTTGATTGTGGACGACGATTTCCACGTGGCCAAGCTGCACGCAACGTATGTGGATTCGGTCGCGGGATTCCTGGCGCTGGCGCCGGTGGGGTCGGCATCCCTGGCACTGCAAGCGATCCACAGCCTCCGCCCGGACCTGGTGCTGCTGGATGTCTACCTGCCGGACGCCTCAGGCCTCGACCTGCTGCAGCAGTTGGACGTGGACACCATGATCCTGAGTGCCGCATCGGATTCCGAGTCGCTGCGGAAAGCGTTCCGCCGCGGCGCCCTCGGGTACCTGTTGAAGCCCTTTACGGCCGAGTCGCTCTCGCAGCAGCTACGTTCGTATGCCCGGTACCGCAGGCTGCTGGGCCAGCCCGGGGCCCTGGACCAGGGCTCCGTGGAGCGGGCCAAACGGGCGCTGATCCCGGGGGACGTGACGCCGGCGGCTAAACCCCGCTCCGCCACCGAGGCCGCGGTGTTGGAATCGCTGGTTGCCGGCGAACAGTATTCGGCGGTGGAAGTGGCCACCCGCGTAGGGGTTTCCCGGGCCACGGCGCAAAGGTACCTGTCCTCGCTGGCCGACGACGGCGCCGTCGACATCCAACTGCGCTACGGAACCACCGGACGCCCGGAGCACCGCTACAGCCTCCCGGCCCAGTAGCTGCACCCCCTTGAGCGAGGCCTTCTAGCTGGCGCTCTTCTGGGCCACGAGCTCGATTTCGACGAGCATCTTCGGGTCAAGGAACGGCAGGACGTGCACGAGGGCAAGGGTGGGGCGGATCTCGCCGAAGACTTCGCCGTGGGCGCGGCCGGCCTCTTCCCATTTGCTGATGTCCGTCAGGTACAGCTTGGACTGGACCACGTCTTCGAAGCTGAAGCCGGCATCGGCCAGGACCACGCCCAGCTTCTGCAGGATGTACTGGGTCTGCGTGTAAAAGTCCTCGCCCACAATGCCGTCCTCGCCGCTTGCGGCCGTGGCGGAAATATAGAGCGTGTTGTCCACCTGTACGGCGCGGGAGTAGCCGAGGGTCTGCTCCCAGACGGAGCCGGTACCGAATGTTTTGCGCATGGTGGGCCTTTCAGTGCCGAAAACGAGTCGGCACCACTTTAGGTTGACTGGACGTCAAGCTGGTAAACCAGCAGCTTTATGTCGGTGCCCGGAATCAGCCAGTCGCGCTCGGGGACTCGTTTGAAGCCTGTCTTCCGGTAGAGGCCATGGGCGCTCTCCCAGGTCCCGCCGGTGGTGAGGGCCACGCCCGTGATCCCCTCCAGCGATTTCGCATGCGCAATGATGGCTTCCACCATGGCCTTGCCTGCGCCGCTGCGCTGCACCGCCGGATCCACCACCAGCATCCGGAACTCCAGCTCATCAGGGAGGGCGATGTCGGCGAACGGTTCACCTGCCAGTGCCAGCGTCACGGAACCCACCACCTGCCGGTCACGCTCGGCAACCCAGATCGTGGCCTTCGCGGCACGTGCGGCAACATCCTGGATCTGCTGCATATAGGGATGGTCCGCGCTGTCGAAATAGCCTGCTGCCAGGTACGAGTCCACGGTGATCCTGGCGATGGCCTGGAAGTCTGCCTCAACGGCCGGTCGGATGGTTATTTGCGATTGCACCTGACAATGTTAGTGGCGCAACGGCGTCACAGCGGAAACTTGCCGGACAGCGCCAAGGTCCCGGCGCAGGTCCAGGCGGCGAGCCTGTCCTCGTCGGCGGGTCCGCCGTCCAGCGGACTGGCCAGCCGGGGACGCCGGACCCAGCAACCGGCTTCCTCGGCAATCAGGGCGCCGGCGGAGAAGTCATGTTCGTTGAGCCCGCGTTCGCCGTAGGCGTCGTGGGTCCCGTCAGCCACCATGCAGAGGTCCAGCGCCGCGGAGCCCAGCCGCCGGACGTCGGCGAATCCTTCCATCAGACTGCCCAGCAGTGCAGCCTGCTCGGCGCGGATGGCGGGGTCGTAACTGAAGCCGGTGGCGAGGATCTGTCCTGCGCGGTCCGGCGCCGGGCCCTGGAGCTGGGTCACCCGGCCGCCTTCTTCCAGCCACGCACCCTGGCCGCGGGCAGCGTAGTAGACGCGGCCCAGCGCCGGGGCGTTGACGACGCCGGCCAGCCAGACGCCGTCGGCATCCGCCACTGCCACGGAGGTGGCGTAGTAGACGATGTTCCGGATGAAGTTCGTGGTACCGTCCAGCGGGTCGATGGACCAGCGGTAGCCGGTGGGGGCAGCGGGCCGGGTGGTTCCATGCTCCTCCCCCGTGATGGTGTCCTGTGGCCGGGCGGCCATGATGGCATCCCGGACCGCGTTCTCCGCGGCGACATCAAAGGCCGTAACCCAGTCGCCGGCGTCGCCTTTGTTGCTGACGTCCAGCGTCTCGCCATTGCGGGAAGCCAGCACGGCGGCGCCAGCGGCGGCCGCTTGCCTGGCTACCGCAAGCAGTTCGGTGGTGAGTTCCGGATGGCTCATTCGGCCGCCTTTTCTGATTCTGTGGAGGTCACTTCGGAAGTGGGAGCCGGGCCGTTCGCAAGGAGCTCCCGGAAGCCGTCCTCGTCCAGGACGGGAATTCCGAGCTGTTCGGCTTTGTCCAGTTTGGTGCCTGCGCTTTCGCCGGCAATGACGTAGCTGGTGTTTTTGGAGACCGAGCCGGCAGCTTTGCCACCGCGCAGAAGGATGGCTTCCTTGGCCTCGTCCCGGCTGAAGTTCGGCAGGGAGCCGGTAACCACAATGGTCAACCCTTCCAGGGTCCGCGGAATGGATTCGTCGCGCTCGTCCTCCATGCGGACCCCGGCCGCAGCCCAGCGGTCGATGATTTCCACGTGCCAGTCCTCGGCGAACCACTCCTTCAGCGCAGCGGCGATGGTTGGGCCGACGCCGTCCACATGGGCCAGGTCTTCCTCGGAGGCGTTCCGGATGCCGTCCATGGTGCCGAACGCGGTGGCAATGGCCCGTGAGGCGCGGGGACCAACGTGCCGGATGGACAGGGCAACGAGCACCCGCCACAGGGGCTGCGTCTTGGCTTTGGTCAGTTCGTCGAAAAGCTTGTTCGTGGTTGCCGTGGGCTTGGACGGTGTCTTGGCGGTGGCTCGAGACCAGAAGTACGGGACCAGGTCCCACGTACCCGTGCCCACGCCCTTGGTGCGCTTCTCGCGCCAGACCTTCACATCTGCCAGTTTGTTCCGCAGCTCGTCCAGTCCGGAATCCGCAGCCAGTTCAAACAGAGCGGACTCACTGGTCAGGATGCCGTCGCCGGCCGGTTCCACCCTTCCGCCGTTGGTGGCCGGATCCGCCCCCGGTCCGGAGGTCAGCGCGATGGCTGCCTCCCAGCCCAGGGCCTCGATATCGAAGCCGCCGCGCCCGGCCAGGTGGAAGACGCGCTCCCGAAGCTGCGCCGGGCAGGAGCGGGCGTTGGGGCAGCGGATGTCCACGTCGCCTTCCTTGGCCGGTGCCAGCGGTGTGCCACAGGCCGGGCATGCGGTGGGCATCACGAAGTCCCGCACGGGCGGTTTCTGCTGGTCGCGCAGGGCGAGCACTGGCCCCACAATTTCCGGAATGACATCCCCGGCCTTCCGCAGGACAACGATGTCGCCGATCTTCACACCCTTGGCCTTGACGACGTCCTGGTTGTGCAGCGTGGCCATCTCCACAGTGGACCCGGCCACCTTGACGGGCGTCATGATGCCGAACGGGGTGACGCGTCCGGTGCGTCCAACGTTGACTGCAATGTCCAGAAGTTTGGTGTGGACTTCCTCCGGCGGGTATTTATAGGCCACGGCCCACCGCGGCACCCGGGTGGTGTAGCCCAAGGCACGCTGGGTGGCGAGATCGTCAACCTTGACCACAATGCCGTCGATTTCATGCATGAGGTTGTGCCGCTGGTCGCCATAGCGCTTGATGAAGGCAAGGATCTCCGGCAGGCCCCCGAGAACCTCGAAGTACGGGCTGACGGGAAGGCCCCATTCTTCCAGCACGGCGTAGGTCTGGGACTGGCTCAGGGTTTCCAGCCCTTCGCGCGCACCGATGCCATGGACAAACATCCGCAACGGACGCTTGGCGGTTTCCGCCGGATCCTTTTGCCTGATCGAACCGGCGGCGGCATTCCGGGGGTTGGCCAGCGGCGCCTTGCCGGCTTCGATCAGTGCCTCATTGAATTCCGCAAAAGCCTTGGAAGGGATAAAGACCTCGCCCCGGATTTCCACCTCCGGGGGAAAGCCGGTGCCCGTCAGTTCCGTCGGGATTTCCTTGATCGTCAGGACGTTGTGGGTGATGTCTTCACCCGTGGTTCCGTCACCCCTGGTGGCCGCCCGGACCAGTTTCCCGTCGCGATACAACAGGTTGACCGCGAGGCCGTCAATCTTCAGTTCCGTGAGCCACGCGAGCTGAGCCGTGTCCCCCAGCTTGCTGACGCCGGCCCCGGCTTTGGTGATCCAGGCCTCCAGTTCCTCCAGAGAAAAGACGTCCTCGAGGCTGTACATCCGCTGCAGATGTTCGACGGCGGCGAACGCGGCTGAGACTTCCCCGCCAACCTCCTGCGTAGGCGAATCATTGGCTACCAGCTCCGGATGCAGGGCCTCGATCTCCTCCAGGCGCCGGAACAGTTCGTCGAATTCAGCGTCGGAGACCAGGGGTTCGTCCTCCTGGTAATACGCAAACCGGTACTTCCTGACCAGGTCCGTCAGGTTCTCATATTCTTCGCGCACTGACCCAGCGGGGACGGCGTCCGGCTCGGTTAGTTCCTCAGTGCTGTTTGCTGTTTCCTCTGCGGGGACCGGTGCTGTGCTCACAGACCTATCTTGCCTTACCGCCCCGACATTGCGCCCAAACGCCCACTGCGCCGCCGTGCCCCCGCCGTTAAATGCCGCGGGGCCCGGTGGGCACGGAATGCCCCCCATGTAGGTAGCAGTAACTGTCGTTATGAGCGCTCATAACGACAGTTACTGCTACCTAGTTGGGAAGGTCGGGGCTGAGGACAAGCTCGATCACCGGATAACAAAGGTCAGTGTGAGGCGAGGCGGTTCCGGCTCCACCAGGCGAAGGCGAGGCCGGCGACTCCCACCAGCAGCACGCCTCCCATGATGGCCAGCAGGCCGGGGCCGCCGAAGAGGCCGGCGCCGTCGTTCCGGGAAACGGCGGCGGCCTGTGTGGGCTTGGCCGCCTTGGTGATGGGCTTGTTCCAGTTCGATTCCGTGGATGCAGTTGCGGCCGACGACGACGGGCTGGGGATGGTGGTGCTGGGCGCGGCCGACGGCGTCTCCTCAGCCGGCGACACGCTGGGTTCAGGGGCGAGGGTGGGAACCGGGGCCGGCGCTACGGGCGCGGGCGGCGGCGGCGGGGGCTCGATCACCGGGGCCGACGGCGTCGGTGATGGTGTCGGAGTGCCCGTCGGCCCGGGCTTCTGATTGCCCGGATCACAATTTATGATGCACAACCCCGGCGTAGGTTCGCCTTCTTCGGCCTGCGCCGGGACCGCCGCCGAAAGGCCAACCAGGAGCGCCAGCACCGCAGCGGACACGTCGCGGAGCACGGATGAGGATCGGATCATGGTTACCTTTTCGACAGCGCGCGGCACCCCCCTGCCGCAGCGAACAGTGTTTCCGGTAGTCTCCTACAACGCGGCACGGGCCCGCAAATCCAATGGATTTACGGGCCCGTGGGAAGCAACGGCTCAGCCCCTGTTTTCCGGCGGCAGCGCAATCTGCAGTTTCCGTGCCTTGCCGCGGCCCACGATGTAGCCGCGGCCCGGTATGAACTCCGGGCTGACCCGGCCCAGCGACGTGTTGAGCAGGCTGTCCCCTTCGATGTCGCCCGGGTTGATGAGCAGGCCCCGGCGTCCGGATTTGAAGGGCTGAGACAGCGACCAGGCCGACGACCAGGTTGACGTTTCCGATTCCCCGATAACCCATTGGGCGGCCTTGATGGACGCCGTCACGAGCTGCGAAACGCCCGATTCCGCCACGGTATCCGTGAACTCGGTCAGGCCCTCGATGAAGATTGCCAGCTTCCCGGGGTTCCCGGAAGAGTGCTCCGTGAGGTCCTCGATGATCTCGGCCAGGTCATCGGCACCCACCACGGAACGGTTCCAGAGCGGCAGCGACGCCACCGCGGACCGGCGCGAGCCGATGTACACGAGCTCCGTGTCCGGGTTGGAGCGGCGCAGCGCGTAGGCCAGGGTCACCAGCGCCACCGTCCTGCCGGCCCCTGGCGGACCCGCCAGCAGCAGCGGTCCCTGGCCATGATCTCGGCCGGCTGCAGGGTTTCGTCGTCGACGCCGATGACGGGAAGGTCCGGGCTGCCGGCAGGCAACACATCCAGATCCACCTGTTCGGGAAGCCGCTGGATTTTCGGGGCCGATTCCAGCCCCTGGCGCAGCATCGCCTGACTGAGCTTATGGACTTCGCGGGCCTGCAGCGCCAAGTTGGAGTTGCCGCCCAGGACGGCCAGCTGGACCTCGTAGCCGCCCAGCATGCCGCGCCCCGGCGGTGAAGAGCTGGTGAGGACGTCCTTGGCGACGTCCATGGACATGTAGTCGTCCTCGGACGTCAGCCGCAGCACCAGCCGGCGCTGGATGGAGGCCAGCAACGACGCCGGCACGACGTTGGGCCGGTCACCGGTGACCACCAAGTGGATCCCCAGGGGACGGCCATCGGTGGCCAGCTGCAGGAAGACGTCCCAGAGTGCGGACAGGCGGCTGAATTCGTACGTTTCGCGGAACGCCGATATGCCGTCCAGCAGCACGAAGATCCGCTTCTCGTCCGGGCGGTTGGCCAGGGTCCGGTATTCGACGATGGTGGAGGCCCTGACCTCGGCGAACCGGGCGGACCTTTCGTCGGCGATGTCCCGGAGCAGGCGGAGCAGCCGGCCGACGCGTTCGACGTCGTCACCGTTGATGATCTCGCCGACGTGCGGCAGCTCTTCGAGCATCTTCAGCCCGGAGGAACCGCAATCGATCCCGTAGATGTGGACGGGCCCGCCGCGGGGCGTGACGGCGGCGGCAATCGCGATGCCGCGCAGGGCAGCGGACTTTCCGGAGCCGCCCGTGCCGTAGATGGCCATATTGCCGTCCTGGTCCGGCTCGTAGAACACCGTGGGCTGTTCCTGGCGGGCAGGATCATCCGCCACACCCAGCAGCAGCCGTTCGTCCGTCCGGGGACCCCGGAATGTGGGGCGGCGGCGCAACCGGCCGTTTGGAACTCAAAGAATCTCCTCAAAACGCAATGAGATGTCGTCACCCAGTTCGGCGATGTCGCCGTCGAGCAGGATGGCCATCTCGTTCTGGGCCAGGCGGCGCGGCGGCTGGCCCTGGCGGACCAGGACCGTGCCGTTGGTGGCCTTC
Organism: Arthrobacter sp. UYNi723; assembly: GCF_054057635.1. NCBI lineage: Bacteria > Bacillati > Actinomycetota > Actinomycetes > Micrococcales > Micrococcaceae > Arthrobacter > Arthrobacter sp. UYNi723. Next base: position 196,955 of record NZ_JBSRZM010000003.1, on the reverse strand, counting down.
AGGTCGCAGAGCATCACGTGCCAGCCTTCGAGCCGCACTTCCACGTGGGAGCGCGAGATGTCGCCGCTGGGGCTGGCCACCTGGACCAGCCGCGGCATCACACCGCCCTGGACCCGGGAAACGGACGGCTGCCGCCCAATAACCAGCGACTGGTCAAGGTCAACCAGTGCACCCGTCGAGACCCGCATCCGGCCCAGCCGTGGCCGGGCCACCTGGACGGCGTCGGCGGGCAGCGGCGAGCCGCAGGCAGCGCACTGCGCGTGGGTGGGCGGATTGGCGTGTCCCCGGCCGCAGACACGGGCCAGCACCAGGGGGACTGCGGCCGAATCCGGCTCCGGAACCGGGGCGGGATGCGCGGCCATTCCGGCGAGGTCGCTCTTCATGATCGTGTGGCCGTCGTGGTCACCGTCGAAGGCGTCCGGGTCTGCTGCCGGCTGCCCTGCGTGCACTTCTGCCTGGACGTCCGCCGGGGGCTGATTCAAAAAGGGCTGATTCAACAGGGGCTGATTCGACGGGGACAGGTTCGACGGCGGCAGAATCAACGCCGGCAGATTGGACGACGGCGCGGCCTGGGCAGCAGGTGTGCTCCCGCCGGTCCGCCACGGGACCGAGTCGATGAGCCGATCATCCGGGCGGCCGGTGTGGCTGCGGCCGGTGTGGGTGCAGGCGGTGTGGCAGCTGGACCTGCGGGTTCGTGGGCGGGCGGTGCCGGAGCCAGGCTGGCTACTGCCTCCGGCTGTCCTGGAGCGTTCGCCTGTGCCGCATCGACCGGTGCCGGAGCCGCGTCGACTGGCGCCGCGGGGGCGCCGCGGGGGCGCCGTGATCTTCTCCGGGTTCGTCGCGGACGGCTGCGTCCTCGATGCGGCGGACAACAGTCCGTTCCCAGAGGTGGTCGTAGCTGCCGGTCATTTCGTGGGCCGGGACCTGATCAGGATGGGCCGTGCGCTCCAGGGCGGGCTCCATGTCCGGCTCGGGCTCCGGGGCTCCGGCAGCAAAGTTGGCGTCATCATCCATGAGCCCCATCACCGTTTCGGCGGAGACCTCCCGGTCATGCTCCCTCACCGCCTCCCGCCCTGGTTCAGCCGCCGCCTCAGGTGCAGTTTCCGGCGCCGGTTCGGAGTCAGGCTCCGCTACCGTTTCAGTGACCGCTTCAGCGTCCGCTACGAGGACGACGCCGCCGGCAGCGGTGGGTGCCTCGACCTCAGCGGGCGTGGCAGCCGGAGCCGCCACCTCGTCCACGGGAATTCCGGTGAGCGACACTGTCAGCGACTCCAGCCGGACCACGCCTTCGCTGAGCGGCAACGCGGGTCCGGGCTGGCCGTCTCCGGCCACAGTGAGGCGGTACCACTCGGGGGTGTCCAGGCGGCGCTCCGTCCAGGTGGTGACGTCCCGCCCGTTCAGGTCCACGGGGCCGCCGGGCAGCTGCACGGTCAGGTCCAGGTCGCCGCGGAGGAAGATCCGGAGCGCGTCACCGGAATCCACTATCCCGAACGACGGTATCTGCGCCAGGGAAACGCCGAAAGTGACGGCGTGGAGCAACTCGTGGACTTCCGGGGCATCCTCCAGCAGGTCCCACAGGGACTGGGCCAGGGCGGGCGGGGTCCCGGGACCCAGGAGGACCACAGTGTTGGCCCGGACAACACCGAGCCAAGTGCCCGCGGCGTATGTTGCGGTGGCCATCTCAGCGTTCCCCTCTTCCGTCGTCCCGGCCGGCCGGCCGGCTGGCGTCAACAATCCGCCCCCGGGGCAGGGTGACCTCCTCCGCGGCATCAGCGGCGGGGCGGGGCGCCGTGGTGGCGATGCCGCCGTCGTTCATTACGTTCCTGGCGTCCACCACAATGACGGTGACGTTGTCCCTTCCGCCGTTGCGGAGCGCGGCCTGGATCAGGGCATCCACCGCGTCCTGCGGATGGCCCACGGTGCTCAGGATCCGGAACATGTGCTCATCCGTCAGCTCGGCATTGAGCCCGTCCGAGCAGACCATGATCCGGTCGCCTTCCTCCACGGGCAGGAGCCAGTAATCAGCCTCGGTCTCGTCCCCCGTGCCCAGCGCCCTCGTGACAACGTGGCGGCGGGGGTGGACGGTGGCTTGCTCAGGCGTGATTTCACCGGCATCCACGAGTTCCTGGACCTCCGAATGGTCCACGCTGACCTGCTCGAAGTGCCCTTGGCTCAGCCGGTACGTGCGGGAATCCCCGATGTTCATGACCAGCCAGTACGGCATGCCCATCTGTTCCACCACAACGGCTCCAGTGAGTGTGGTCCCGGCGCGGGCACCGGTCACCTCCCGGATGGAACTGTCGGCGCGGAGCAGGTATTGCTGGAGCACTGCCGCCGTGACGCTGCGCTCCCCGGTGGCGAGCTGTGGCATGGCAGCGAGGGCGCGGACGCACATGCCGCTGGCAATCTCGCCGGCTTCATGTCCGCCCATGCCGTCTGCCACGGCGAAAACGGGGTCGGAGGCAATAAACGAATCCTCGTTCAATTCCCGGCGCAGCCCGCGGTCCGTGCCGTAGCCGTAACTCAGGCTGAGGCCGGTTCCGTGGTCTGCGTCGGCTGGGTCACTGGCGGGCTGTGAGTTCATGCCTGTCCTAGGTGGAAGGAACGGTCACCAAAGTGGACAGTGGATCCCGGGCTGACAAAAGCGGGCACGCCCGGCTGCAGTGGGGTGCGCCGGCCGTCCGGTGTAGTGACGGCGCAGCCGTTGGTGGAGTTCCGGTCCGTCACCCAAATGCCGGCACCGTCGGTCAGCAGGTGGAGGTGCGTCTTGGAGATCGAGCGGCCGGGATCACTGACCGCCAGGAGCTGGGCCTGCTGCTCCCCCGCCTGGCCAAGGGGGTTCCTGCCCAACAGGACGTTGCGGTCGAGCTGAAAGTCCCGGCCGTCGTCGAGCTTTATCCGCAGCACGGCGACGGGCGCCGCATTCGTTGCGCCGCCGCGCATCTGCGTACGGTCGAGGTCGATATCGGGATGGGACTGGGCGGCAAGCGATGGAACCACAGGGGCCGCGTACGGGACATACGGCTGGAAAGGAGTGGACGACGGCGGCGCGTACGGCTGGGGTGCGAACGGTTGGGGCGCGGATGACGGTTGAGCCGTGTACGGCTGCGGGGCGTACGGGTTCACAACCTGGGCTGGCTTTGCGGCTCCGGCTACGGGCGACGCGACCTTGTGGACCGGCGGGAGGTCCAGGGGCGCGAAACTGTACGGGCCCTGGATGCCGCCGGAGGTGATGGGGTTCCGGCCGTCCTTGACGTCGAACACCAGCGTTTTGGCCGCAGTATCGTGCCAGCCGCGGAGCCTGCCGTTGCGGTCCCAGGTGTTGGACACGACCACCAGCACGGCCCACACCGCGCCGGCCATAAGCAGCGGGCCAAGGATGAAAACGGCCACATCGAACCATTTGAAAATGACGATGGCAACGGCGGCCAGGAGCGTAAGGATGATGCCCGCGCCGGTGATGAGTCCGCGCAGGAACACTCCCCCGGCGCCGGGGGCGTAACCATCCATGTCAGCGCTGCGGATGCCCATGACATGGTTGCCGAGGGTCTTCCCGGAGCGGCCTTCCATGCCCACCACGACCGCCAGGTAGACCAGCGTCAGTCCCAGGCCGATGCTGCCGAACAGGACCAGCGAACCGGTGTCATAGATGATGAAGCCGCCGCTTTGGGTGCGGGTGATTCCCGCGAACCCGATAGCGAAAGTCACCACCAGGACCGCGACGGGGGCCAGCCAGTCGAGCATTGCTGCGCCGAGCCGTTTCCCGCCGTGGCCGGAACAAGCTCAAGATTGGCTGCCATTCCCGTTCCTCCCCCTGGAGCCGTTTGTACTACCGGGATAGTACCGGGATTCTGGCTGGCGTGCGCCGCCGCACGCTCCATCATGGCCCGCTGTGCATGGTCCACGTTGCGTCCGCTGCGTGCCGCCCTGTTGGGCAGCGGAGCACCGCACGCCGGACAGAACGTGGCGCCGCCCCGGATCAGTTGCTGGCACCGCTGGCAGCGCTCGGCCTCGTTCATCATGATTCAGTGGGGTTCTTCCTGCCAGGGTTCCGCAGAACGGCGGACTCATCAGGCTCGGAAGCCACCGCCGTCGTCCCGGGTACGCTTTCCTGTGCTGCCGGATTCAGGGTTCCGGCAGCGTCCGGGCCGGTCCCCACCCTACCGGTGGCGGGCCGCCATCCGGGGGAACCCTGGCCGGACGGACGCACCAGCGGGCCCAGCCCGAGCCTGGCGCCACGCAGCTTAAGGGCGTTGCGGCCATCAGCCAGCAGCGACCGGGGCGAGAAGCGGGCCTGCTGGCGGCGCCAGAAACCCAACGCCCCGGTCATCTCCTTCAGCGAGCCGTCCACGATGGTCCAGTATTCCCGGACCTCCTCCTCGCTGGGCTGGCCAACGCCGAAGATGGAGGCGTCCGCACGGTTCGCCAGCATGGTGGTGGTCTGCCCGGTGGCCGGGAACGAGTCAGCAAGCACCACTGCGCTTTCGCGCCGGGTTGCACGGGTGTCGATGCCTGCGCCCAAATCAGTGGCGAGGCTCACCACCTCGTTCCAACCGCCGCCCACACGCTGGGCCGGGTGACCCTCCGTGAGTCGGGCCTTCCGGCGTCGTGATTTAAGGAGCGCGATCAGCAGCAGCGGCAGGGCAAGGATGGACAGCGGGATCAGAACAATGCCCAGGGCCCCGAGCAGGGCACCCCAGAAGAGCCACGGATTGTTTTTCTTCTCGTCGGCGTCCAGGGCGTCCGGCGAGGAATCCGGCGGCAGATCGGCCGGTTCCTGCGGCGGGGGCGGCGGCTGCAGCACCTGGGGCTTGGGTTTGGACTTGTTTTCGGGGTCCGGCGGGATGGGGACGTTGTCCTCGGGCGGCGTGGGGTCGAAGCTGACCCAACCCACCCGGTCGAAGGCCACCTCAACCCAGGCGTGGACGTCCTTGCCCGTGATCTTTACCTCGCCGGCACCGTTCTCCGGGCTGGTCGGATCGGGGTAGAAGCCCATGACCACACGTGACGGGATGCCCAGGTGGCGGAGCATCAGCGACATGGACACGGCATACTGCTCGTCGTCGCCGAGCATCTGCTTAGCGGTCAGGAGGTTCCTGATCCGCGACGAGCTGTGGCCGGACACGCTGGGCAGCTGGCCGTCGGCGACCAGGCCGTTGCGTTTTTCAGGGGCGCGATCACCAGGTTCTGGCCCACCACGGCAGTGACGTGATCGGCGTTGACCACCGGCGCCAGGGCGCCCGGCGGCTGGACGTTCACCACGACTTTTCCGGTGACCGTTGCCCGGCCGTCCCAGATGGTGACTTCCACGTTTTTCTTGCCGGCGGTGGCTCCGGAGTCCTGGAACGTCAGCAATCCGTCACGCCGGACCTTGACCTGGTCCTGGTCGTTGTCTGCCTTGGCGTCCAGCAGGACGAGGTCGTCGCCGTCGGGATCCACCCAGTCGGTGAGGATGTTCTGGCTGACGGTTTTGCCCTGTTCCACCAGCATGGTGGTGGAGTCTCCGCCGCGCTTGAATGCGGGCGGCTTGTTTTCATCGGCTGCCACCACGTTGAGCGTGACCTGTCCGCCTGCTGAAAGTCCCCGGCCGTCCGCGGCGTTGTAGCTGAACGTCTCGGCGCCGGGCCGAGCGTCCGCGGGAACGGAGATCTGGAACGCGGTGCCGCCGTAGATGCTCTCCAGCGTTCCGGCTTTGGGCCCTGAATCGCCGACGGCGGCGGTCAGGACGTCGCCGTCAGGATCCGAATCGTTGTCCAGGACGCTGAGGATGGTGGTCCACCCCGGACGAACGCCCAGCGTGTCCGGTTTGGTTTCCGGCGGCCGGTTCGGTTTGGTGCGGTCCGGCAGGACGTTGATGGTGTTGTTGTCCGCCGATTCCTGGTCCTGCTCATCGGATTCGTTCTTCGGGGGAACAACGTCGTCCCAGTTGTTCACGAGCTGCATGTTCTGGTTCACCAGCCACACATTCCCCGAATTCACATCGTTCAGGACCACCAGGTCCCGGTTCACCCGGAAAACGTACGACGGCGACGCACTCGCCTTGGGCACGTCAACGTTCTTGTCATCAGCATCATTGGTGCAGTCACGGACATACTCGTTCGCCGCGGACCACGCAGCATGCACACACCCGGCCAGCTGCACCGGAGCCGCCGGCACACCCTCGCCATCAAAGGTGACCGTCTTCGCCGTGGACCCGTCCAGCGGCTGCTTCAGCAACGCCTTCTGCGTCGAAACCGCCACAAAATCACTCGCCGGGCCGCCCTGCTGCAGCTTCGCATCCCGCGCATTCTCCAACTGCAGCCGCTTACCGCCCGGCAGGAACAGCTTCCCTGCAGCAGCATCCAACACCACCGGCTTGTCCCCCACCACCGTGATCTGCAGGTCCCCTGCACCCTTAAGCTCACCCCAGGTACTGGAATCGGTGGATACCACTTCGCCGTTCGCGTCCACCTCCGTGACAGTCACCGCGCCCGACTTGGGATCGGCACTGTAGATACGGTCATCGGTACCGACTGCGGACACAAGGCCTTCGGAGCCAACCATCACAGGTTCGGAGGCTTCCTGGTCAAAACCATTTACTGTGGACGGCGACACCGCCCAGACCTTCCCCGATGCGGCGTCCGTCACTGAGATCACGCTGGCACCGAAGCTCACATCCGCCGAACCCGGCAGCTGCCTGTCCCCGCCGAGGCGCATGTTCGCAGGAGAAACCTGGTTCAACGTCGAACCCGTCTCATCATCCACAAACACATCCCCGGCATTCTGGAGAATGTCGAAAGTCGTACTCGCCGGCGTCACCGCACCATCCAACACACGCGAGGGATAATTCAGACGACCCACGGCATTCTTGGACTTGGAGACTACCCACACGCCGCCGTCGTTCAACTCCACCTCAGTGGTCTTAAACCCCGGATAGATGATCGCGCCGGCAACCAGCACAGCGCCGGCCGCGGCAAAGGCCGAACCCGTAACGATCTTGTTGTGGCGCTTCTTGAGACCGAACTTCCACAGCAGTGATGTCACAGCGTTACGAATCCCTCAATTGTGTCGCGGCCCCCAGTGCGGCCCCTCCAAAGACCCGATACCGGGCTCTCTGTTCCCCGCGTCAGCCTACCGACGCATGGCTGCTGCCGCGATGGGGAGCGCTCCCCTAGTGCTGCGCGACAGGCCGCCGCCAGGGTCGACTATAGCGCGATACGCCAACAACTGGATAAACCCGAAGGTCAGGACAAACACGTCCCTGACGCTCAGCAATGGGGTATTCCATGGCTCCCGGACCGTCCCAGTTTCGTGGGCGACGCCACGATGTAACGTCCGGACCGGCGCCTCTTGCTGCGCGCGGATTTTGTGGCACGCGGATTTGTTGCGCAAGCCATTCCGCGAAGTTCATGGCCGGGGACGGTAAACGGCTAGTCGAGGACCAGGCCTTTTCCTTGACCGCGTGCCAAGAGCACGGGATGGATTTCGCCGAACCCACGGACATTTTCAGCAGGCTGCGGAACGAGAATGAAGCGCTTGTCCTGGTCCAGCGCGGATGCAGTCATGGAGTCGATCAGGACCGTTCCCGGATCCGCCAACGTGGTGAGACGGGCGGCGAGGTTGACCGTGGGGCCGTAGATGTCCCCCAGCCGGGACAGTATCCTGCCCCAGACCATCGCCACCCGCGCTTCCGGCAGGATCTCGTCTTCGGTGAACGCCTGTGCCAGGGCCAGCGAGATCTCGGCTCCGGCAGCCGGAGTCTCCGCGATATACAGGACTTCGTCGCCTACCGTCTTGACCAGCCGCCCGCCGCCAACGGAAATGATCTCGGCGCATTTGTTCTCAAAGCGCTGGACCAGCCGGGCGAGGGTCTTTTCATTCATCCGGCGGGAGAGACTCGTATACGAAACGAGGTCAGCAAAGCCGACGGCGCGGGCCAGCGGCAGCGGGGCGTCGTCTTCGTCCCCGTCGCGGCCTTCTTCGCTGGCCTGCAGGCCGGCTTCGGCGCGCACGGCCAGGCGTTGCACGCCGGCATTGAGTTGCCGCCGCCACGAATAGACCAGCATCTCCTCTAGTGCATCCAGTAGGGAGGGAAGTTCCTTCACCAGGCGCTTGCGGGCCACAGCGTCCGTCACGCCCTGCTCGTGGACCATGTCCTCCACCAGGGCCTCGATCTGCCAGACCACCATGCGGTCTGTCATCTGTCCGATGGACCGGGTCACGGAGATGGCGGCTTCCTCGGTCAGCACTCCGGTGCGGACCAGGTCAACCACGGTGGACAGCGCAGCCTGATCCCGTTCGGTGAAGGCGACGTCTTCGTCGCCGAAGTTCGGGAAGCCGAGGGCACGCCACAGCTTCCGGGCCGAAAGGAGGGACAGCCCTGCGCCGGCGGCCACCTCACGGCGCCGCAGCTTCCGTTCGCCGCCCAACAGCCGGGCCTCGAGAGCCTTGGCAGCCACTCGTTCCGGAGAGAGTGTGCCTGTTGCCGGGTGGGCGGTTTCGGGCACGGCGGGAGCCGGCAGGTCTGCTTCGTCCCGCTGGTCCTCATCGTTCATCGTCTCCACCTTCTCTCAACTCCCACGGCAACGTTTCGTCTGTGTAATCCGATATCTCATCAGTCCCCGGGTCCCCGCCCACAGGCAGTTCGTCAATCGCATCCAGCACGAAGTCCCGGAACCGCACTGCTTCCGGGACGTCCTGGATGTTCACCACACCTTGGTACCCGGTTTCCAAGGATATATTCCCGGAGCGCAATATGCGCTGCAGCACCGACTGGTGGACCGTCACGTTGCGGATCGACGCGAGGTTGACCTGCTCGTCCCGGCGCCGCACCATGCCGTAGCGGGCAACAATCCGCCTGCTCGTCAGGATGTACCGGGTTGCCTGCCACCGCAGCAGCCGAGGCAGGCAATATGCCAACCATATCCACGCAGCGGCCAAGACGCATGCAAGGACGATCCACGGTGTCCAGTCAGCGGAAGCCACGGGCACCAGCCGGGTAGCCTCACCCCGCACCGTCCAGGCACTGGCAAAAGCTGCAGCGGCCGGCGCCGCAATGAAGGCTGCGGCCGGGCCGGCCAGCTTCCTCGGCTGCGGGCGGGTGATTGTAATGACCTGCTCGCCCGGCACGAGGCCTTTACGCATAGCCGCTTTCAGCGCCCTGGCCCGGCGGGGTCCACGGGCGCAGGTGGACAACATCGCCGGCGGTGACCACATGCTCGCGGCGGTCCTTGTCCACCACCAGCAGTGAGCCGTACTCGTCCAGCCTCGAAGCGTGCCCGATGATCTCGTGGTCACCGGGCAGCTGCGCGCGCACTTGCTTGCCCAGCGTCACCATGGCGGACTCCACCCGTTTGTGGAGCGAAGGGCCGCCGGCAATCCCCGCGGTGGGGTCGCCGTCGGCATTGCAGAAGCTGCGGTAGAGCACGGCGAAATGGGCGAGGTAGCTCTTGAGCAGCACGGTCCGATCAACAGTCAGCGGTTCTTCCAGGGCAACCGACGTCGCTGTGGGCACCGGGAGTTCCGACGCGGTCAAAGTCACGTTCAGGCCGGTCCCCAAAATGACCGGAGGAACCGAGCCGTCCCCCATGGGCCCCAGCTGGGCCAGGATCCCGGCGATCTTGCGGCCACGGACCAGGACGTCATTGGGCCACTTGAGCTCGGCCGGAATACCCGCGGTCTCAAGCAGCGTCTCCCGCAGCGCCAGCGCGCCCAGCAGCGACAGCCACGAATACGTGTGCGTGGGCAGGGGCCTGCCCTCGGCATTGGCGGGCCGAAGAACCACCGACACCGACACCGAGCTCAGCGGCGGCGCATCCCACCGCCGGTCCAGGCGTCCCCGGGCAGCAGTCTGGTACTCGGCCGTCAGCACCGACAGGTCCGGCCACTCCTTTGGCTCAACCGTCACCGAGCGCAGGAGGTCCGCGTTGGTGGAACCGGTGGAGTCCACCACCACCACCTTGGCGATGCCCGTGGCCGCCAGGAAATCCTGGTCCGCCAAGGCTCCACGATCCAACGGATTTCCTGGGGTGTGTGAGTCATCCATGGTTGAATCCTATCGACTCAGGCGCCGCCGCTGGCTGTTCCCACAGCCACATGACTGGAACCCGCGGCTCAGAGGAATATGTCCGGAACCAGGCGATCCTCCGCGGCCCCGAGGCTGTACGGACGGAAGTCGGTGACACCCGCCGCGCGGAGCACCTGTTCGTCCGTATAGAAGTTGCCGCTGGGCGCACCGGCGCCGGCCAGGTTGCTGCCGGTCAGGACGGCGTGGGCTGCGTCGGCCATGATCTGTGGTCCGCGCGCGGCCTGGACGATCTCCTGGCCGCCGGGCATGTTCCGGATGGCCGCGGTATCGATGAGCGTGCACGGCCAGAGCGAGTTGACGTTGATTCCGTCGGCCTTGAGTTCTTCGGCAAGGCCCAGCGTGGTGAGGCTCATCCCGTATTTGGCCATGGTGTAGGCCAGGTGCCTGCCTGCCCAGTGGGGGTCAAGGTTCAGGGGCGGCGACAGCGTCAGGATGTGCGCGTGGGCCGATTTGCGGAGGGCGGGCAGTGACAGCTTGGACAGCAGGAACGTGCCGCGGACATTGATGTCCTGCATCAGGTCGTAGCGTTTCATGTCCACGTCGTCGGTGGTGGAGAGATCGATCGCGGATGCATTGTTGAGCACGATGTCGATCCCGCCGAAGCGTTCGACGGCGGCCGCCACGGCTCCTGCGACGTCTTCGTCACTGCGCACATCACCGACGATTGCCAGGGCGTGGCCCCCGGCAGCCTCCACCTGCTCGGCGGCGCTGAAGACGGTGCCTGCCAGCTTGGCATGGGGCTGGCCGGTCTTGGCCATGAGGACAATATTGGCACCGTCCTGCGCGGCCCGGGTGGCAATGGCCAGCCCGATGCCGCGGCTGCCGCCGGACATCAGAATGGTGCGGCCCCGAAGGGACCCGGCGGCCTGGTACGGCGTTGCGGCAGTGGACCTTGCGTCGTTGCTGGAAGTCATGGCTCCACTGTAGCCGAGGTATATTACTGGTGGGTAACATAGGGGCTGGCCGCTGGAAGGTGCGGAAAATTGTAGGTTTTCTACAGTCGTCCCACTCAGATGCGTCATTAGACTAGCCAGCAGGGTTCGTCTTTTGTGCGGAATCTACTTAAATCCCGCGCCTGACCTGCCTATTACCCACCGCACGCAGCACCACATTGTTACAGCACCAATCTGCTACAGAGCCGGAGACACTTGATGAGCCACGATCTGACAACGACAGCGGGAAAGATCGCCGATTTCCGCGACCGCCAGGCCCGTGCAGAACAACCCTCCGGCCCCGAAGCCATCGAAAAGCAGCACGCCCGCGGCAAGAACACCGCCCGCGAGCGCGTGGACCTCCTGCTGGACGAAGGCTCGTTCGTGGAGCTTGACGCGCTGGCGGTGCACCGCTCCACCGCCTTCGGCATGGAAAAGAAGAAGCCGCTCGGCGACGGGCTGGTCTCCGGCTACGGCACCGTGGACGGGCGTCCCGTTGCCGTCTACAGCCAGGACTTCTCGGTCTACGGCGGATCGTTGAGCCAGGTCAACGGCGAGAAGATCGTCAAGGTCCAGGAATTCGCCCTGCGCAACGGCTGCCCCGTAGTGGGCATCCTCGACGGCGGCGGTGCCCGCATCCAGGAAGGTGTGGCCTCGCTGGCCATGTTTGCCGACATCTTCCGCAATAACGTCCACGCTTCCGGCGTCGTCCCGCAGATCTCGCTCATCATGGGACCGTCCGCCGGCGGCGCGGCCTACTCCCCCGCCCTCACGGACTACGTGGTGATGGTGGACAAGACCTCGCACATGTTCATCACGGGACCGGACGTCATCAAGACCGTCACGGGCGAAGACGTGGACATGGAAACCCTCGGCGGCGCCCGCCAGCACAATGCCAACACAGGCACCTCCACGTACCTCGCCTCCGACGAAGCCGACGCCATCGAGTTCGTCCGCGAGCTGCTGGACTTCCTGCCGTCCAACAACCTCTCCGAGGCCCCGGTGCTGGAGCACCAGCAGGAGCTGGAGATCAACGACGACGACCTCGCCCTGGACACGCTCGTCCCCGACTCTGCCAACCAGCCGTACGACATGCGCACAGTAATCGAGCAGATCGTTGACGACGCACACTTCCTGGAGATGCAGTCCCTGTATGCCCCCAACGTCATCATCGGCTACGGCCGGGTTGAGGGACACACCGTGGGGATCGTGGCCAACCAGCCGCTGCAGTTCGCCGGCACGCTGGACATTGCAGCGTCGGAGAAGGCCGCCCGCTTCGTCCGGAACTGCGACGCCTTCAACGTCCCCATCATCACCCTGGTGGATGTGCCCGGCTTCCTGCCCGGCAAGGACCAGGAGTTCCAGGGCATCATCCGCCGCGGCGCCAAGCTGCTGTACGCCTACGCCGAAGCCACCGTCCCCAAGCTGACGGTCATCACCCGCAAGGCCTACGGCGGAGCGTACATCGTGATGGGCTCCAAGAAGCTCGGCGCGGACCTGAACCTGGCCTGGCCCACGGCGCAGATCGGCGTGATGGGTGCCCAGGGCGCCGTCAACATCCTGTACCGCCGCGACCTGGCCGCCGTTGCCGAGGCCGGCGGGGACGTTGAGGCCCGGCGCGCCGAGGTCATCCGCCAGTACGAAGAAGAGTTGCTGAACCCCTACCAGGCCGCCCAGCTGGGCTACGTGGACGCGGTCATCGCACCGTCCGATACCCGGGGCCAGATCATCAGGGGCCTTCGCGCCCTCCGCGACAAGCGGGCGAGCCTGCCCACCAAGAAGCACGGGAACATCCCGCTGTGATCGCGAAAGATCCGCTGCTCGGAGCCCCGTTGGTTGAGCCTGTCGAAACCAATGCGCCCGCCGATGCCCCCGTGTTTTCTGTAGTCAAAGGGCAACCGTCGGCCGAGGAGCTCGCGGCGCTGACCGCCGTCGTGCTTTCCCTGGGCAGCGCGGACGCCGTGGCCGACGGGAGGCCCACCGCCCGCGACTGGGTGCGCCGCCAGCAGCTGCGGCTCGCCCCGACGCCGGGACCCGGCGCCTGGAGGCGGAGCCGGGGTTAGGCTCGTGGGGTGACTACTGAAGCCGCCCCTGCCGCCCGTCCGCACTCCGCCATCGATGCCGTGGCGGATGACTATACCGATACACTCATCCGGCTGAACCCGTCGCTTGCCACCACGCTGGGGCTGCCGGGGCACGAGACCGAGTACCCGGATTACTCCCCCGCCGGCATCGCCAGTTTCGCGGCGGAAGCCCGCAAGGCCCTTGCTGCCCTGGAGGACCTGGTGCCCCAGGACGACGTTGATGCGGTCACCCTCGACGCCATGCGGGAACGGCTGGGCCTCCAGCTGGAAATCCACGAGTCGGGCTGGGACGAGGCGGAGCTGAACAACATCGCCTCCCCTGCACAGGACATCCGGGCCGTTTTCGACCTGATGCCCACAGACACGGCTGAGCACTGGGAGCACATCGCCGGCCGCGCCCTGAACGTCCCCGGCGCCCTCCGCGGCTACATCGGATCCCTGCGCCAGGCCCGGGACGCGGGCAAGGTCTCGGCCGAACGCCAGGTCTCCATCGTCATCGAGCAGACCGCCAAATACGCCGCCGAAGACGGCTTCTTCGCCAAGCTCGCCGCCGGGGCCCGGACTGTCGACGGTCCCCTCCCCGGCGAAACGCAGGAAAGGCTCGACGCCGGAGCTGCCGCTGCGCGCGGTGCCTACCGGGAGCTCGCGGAGTTCCTCCGCACGGAACTGCTCCCTGCCGCGCCGCAGCAGGACGCCGTCGGCCGGGAACGCTACGCCCTGGCCTCGCGCTCCTTCCTGGGCGCCGCCGTCGACCTCGAAGAGACCTACGCGTGGGGAGTCCAGGAACTCGACCGGCTCATCACCGAGCAGGAAAATGTCGCGTCCATCATCAAGGCAGGGGCCAGCATCGAGGAGGCCAAGGACGTCCTCAACAACGACCCGGCCCGCCAACTCAAGGGCACGGAGGCCCTCAAGGCGTGGATGCAGGAACTCTCGGACAAGGCAGTTGCCGAGCTTGCCGGCGTGCACTTCGAGATCCCGGACGTGATGAAGAAGCTTGAATGCCTCATCGCCCCGACCGACGAGGGTGGCATCTATTACACAGGCCCCTCCGATGACTTCAGCCGACCCGGCCGGATGTGGTGGTCAGTTCCCGCCGGCGAAGACACCTTCACCACTTGGGCCGAAACCACCACGGTCTTCCATGAAGGCGTCCCCGGCCACCACCTGCAGGTGGCAACCGCCACCTACCGGCGGGAACTGCTGAACAAGTGGCGGCGGAACATCTGCTGGACTTCCGGCCACGGCGAGGGCTGGGCCCTGTACGCCGAAAAGCTTATGCAGGAACTCGGCTACCTGGCCGATCCCGGCGACCACATGGGCATGCTGGACATGCAGCGCATGCGGGCAGCCCGCGTGGTGTTCGACATCGGCGTCCACCTGGAACTGGAGATCCCCGAACGCTGGGGCAGCGGAACCTGGACCCCGGAGGCGGGCTACGACTTCCTCAAGGAAAACCTGCCCATCAGCGAAGGCCAGCTCAAATTCGAATTCACCCGCTACCTCGGCTGGCCCGGCCAGGCCCCGTCCTACAAAGTGGGACAGCGCCTCTGGGAACAAATCCGGGCCGACCTCGAAACCCGGCCCGGCTTCGACCTCAAGGCCTTCCACACGCGAGCACTGAACATCGGCTCCGTAGGCCTAGATACCCTCCGCCGGGCGCTGCTTTCGTAGGTTCGGCCCCGGCCGGGGCCCCGGTGATTGAGCCTGTCGAAATCCAGGTCTCGACAGGCTCGACCACCGGATTCGGTGAGACTCTTGCCACATCGCCGCCGGGAATAACTTCACAATTGCCTTGAGTGGCGCCGGATTTGTGGGGATTCCCGGGCTTCGAACGCGATGGGGTGGCGTAACATTTCTCAACATCTGTTCGCCGTGATAAGAAACCCGGGCCTAGCGTGTTCTGGTGAGCACTCAAACCCGCACCCCCGAATCCGCAGGAAAGACCGGCTTCCAGCTGCCCAAGTGGGCCGGCTCGTTCGGTTTCCAGATCATCGCCGCCCTCATTGTGGGCCTGGGCCTCGGCCTGCTAGCCAAGTACACGGGCAGCACCAAGGAGGCCCCCAACGGCCTCGGCGCCACCCTGCAGACCATCGGCTCCAGCTACGTTTCACTGCTGCAGACCGCGGTAGTTCCGCTGATCTTCACCGCTGTGGTGAGTTCGATCTCGAACCTGCGCCAGGTCTCCAACGCCGCCAAGCTGGCCTGGAACACCCTGCTCTGGTTCGCCATCACGTCCCTGATCGCCGTCGTGATCGGCATCGGCCTCGGCGTGCTCCTGCAGCCCGGCGCCAACACCGGCATCACCCAGGAGGCCAAGTACGCCGGCAAGTCCGGTGACTGGTGGTCCTTCCTGGTCGGGCTGTTCCCCAAGAACTTCCTCGGCCTCGGTGCCAGCTCCACCGTGACTGAAAGTGCCACCGCGGCCACCACAGTCAGCACCTCCATCAGCTTCAACGTGCTCCAGATCCTGGTGATTGCCATCGCCGTCGGCGTCGCCGCCCTCAAGGTCGGCAAGGCTGCCGAGCCGTTCCTGAACCTCAACGCGTCGGCGCTGGCCGTTATCCAGAAAGTCCTCTGGTGGATCATCCGCATCGCCCCGCTCGGCACGGTGGGCCTGATCGGCAACGCCGCGGCCGTGTACGGCTGGGACACCATCGGCGCGCTCGGCAAGTTCACGTTCGCCATCTATGTGGGCCTGGCCCTGGTGCTGTTTGTGGTTTACCCGACGCTGATCCGCTCGCACGGCCTGTCCGTGAAGCGGTACTTCTCCGGGGTCTGGCCCGCCGTGCAGCTCGCGTTTGTGTCCCGCTCCTCGATCGGAACCCTGCCGCTGACCCAGCGCGTCACGGAGCGCAGCCTCGGCGTTCCCCGCGCCTACGCTTCCTTCGCCGTGCCCCTGGGCGCCACCACCAAGATGGACGGCTGCGCCGCGATCTACCCCGCGATCTCCGCCATCTTCGTGGCCCAGTTCTTCGGCGTCCAGCTGGACGTCAGCCACTACCTCCTCATCGCCCTCGTCTCGGTCCTCGGTTCCGCCGCAACGGCCGGCACCACCGGCGCCGTGGTGATGCTCACCCTGACGCTCTCCACGCTGGGACTGCCCCTGGCCGGCGTCGGACTCCTGCTCGCGGTGGACCCCATCCTGGACATGGGGCGCACCGCGGTCAACGTCGCGGGCCAGGCCCTCGTGCCCACCATCGTGGCCAAGCGGCAGGGCATGCTCGACGAGGCGCTCTACAACGCACCCCGCAACGGCACTCCGTTTGTGGACGACGACGCCGACTCCTCCGCTGCGGATCCTTCCGCCATCGCCGGAGGTACTGACTCTCCGGAAGCCGGACGCGAACTGGCCGACGCGAAGGCCTGACGCACGGCTCGAACAGCAAACAGGAGAAGTCCCCGGGAAGTGCTCCCGGGGACTTCTCCTGTTCGGTGGCGGGTTTCGCTCAGCCCGGCCTTTCGTTAGCGGCCGCCACCTCCGATGATTCCGTTCTGGACCGCCTTGGTCACGGCGTCAGCCTCGGCCTGGGTCAGCTTGCCGTCGGTGACGGCCTGGTCCAGGCGGGTCTTCAGAGCCGCGGCGCGATCTGCCTGTTCGGCGGTGCGCAGCTCTTCAAGCGCCGCCGTGACCTTGGCCTCGTCGATGCCGAGCGTCGCCGCGAGGGACTTCGCGAGTTCAGCCTGCTTCGCGGCTGGGTCCGGCCGGGTTCCTTCAGTTCCGTCGGCCGGCGGGGTGGTGGGCTTGTTGGCCTCGCGGTAGGCCTTCAGGGCCTCCGTCACCTTGGCCTCGTCCACGCCCAGCTTGGTGGCAAGTTCCGCTGCGTCCACGCCGCGGAAGCCGCCGTGGCCATGGCCACCCCGCATGCCCTTCCCTTCAGCTGGGGCAGTGCCGGTGCTCCCGTCGGCTGAGGCGCTTGAGCTGGCGCTGGGGGTGGGCGTCGGCGTCGTGGTTGCGGACGCCATGCCGGCGACGCCGATCCCGGCGCCAAGGGCCAGCGCGGTGGCCGTGAGCCCAAGGGCAATTCTCTTTGTGCGTACCATTCTTGTCTCCTGGATCTGCCGTCCGGTGACGGCTGGTGAAGGTGTCCCAGACGGGACTCTTCCAGTCTTCGGCGGCAGGTTCAGGCTCAGCTGTCGGGAACCTTTCATCTTCCTGTGAATCAACTTGCGCGGCGTGCAAACTTGCACGTAGTGTAATTTCATGCCCGAACTTCTCTCGCGCCGTGAGCTGAACAAAGCCGCCACCCGCCAGGCCATCACCGATGCCGCCCTGACCCTGCTGCGTGCCCAGGGACCCGGGAATTTCACGGTGGAAGACATCGCCGAGTCAGCCGGGATCTCGCGCCGCACCTTCTTCAACTACTTCAGCAGCACCGAGGCCGCGCTGGCCTCCATGACGCACGGGTTCTTGGACAACGCCCTTCAGCAGTTCCGGCAGCGGCCCGCCGACGAGCCCATCCTCGAATCGGCGCGCGCGGCCCTGATGCAGCTGGCCGACCCCATGACGGTGGCGCCGCTGGCTGAACTCTTTACCCTCACCCAGGACAACGCGGTCCTGTCCCGGTCCGAACTTGAGGCGTGGGACCACTGCACCGAAGAGATCATCAGCGCGGCCCGGGAGCGCTTCGCCGGAACCCCGGGCGCCGTCGTCGACGAACTGTACCTGCGCGCCCTCGCAGGCTCCGTCATCTCCTGCGGGAAGGCGGCCATGGACGTGTGGTTCGCCCGATGCGGCGCCGATCTCTCCCCCGCTTCCCTCGCTGTCCTGCGGCAACTGCTCATTGACGCCATGGGCCACCTCGGCTCCGGCTTCGGCAGCCCCGTTCCGGCAGCCAGCCCCTCCGCGACGTCCACAACCGCCACTACCCACCTCAACAAAGAACGGCTCTGACATGGCCCTGCTGCTCTACCGCCTCGGCAAGTTCTCCTACCGCCACCGCTGGCTGGTCATTTCGCTCTGGCTCGCGGCGCTGGTGGCCGTGGGCGGCTCAGCAGCCGCCTTCCACGGCACGCTGTCCAACAACTTCCAGATTCCGGGCACTGAGACACAGCGGATCGCGGACAAGCTGAAGCAGGAACTGCCGGCAGCGTCGGGCGGCTCTGCCACGATCGTCTTTGAAGCCCCGGAAGGCGGCTTTACTGACGGCAGCCGCGCCGCCGTCACGGCTGCCCTCACCAAGCTTGGTGACCTGCCTGACGTCAAGGCCACGGTGGATCCCTTCGCCACGCAGGCCCAGCTGGACCAGGCCGGGCAGGCCATCGCCGACGGCGAGCAGCAGCTTGCCGCGGGCAAGGCCCGCCTGGATGCCTCACGTGCCGAGCTCGACGCCGGCAACGCGCAGCTGAACGCCGCGGAGCAGCAGCTCGCTGCCGGCGGCGCAACTGCAGCCATGATCGAGGCCCAGCTCGGAGCGCAGAAGGCCGCCCTGGCACAGGGCCAGGCGCAGCTCGACGCCGGCACAAAGGAATGGGAGGCCGCCAAGGCCAAGCTCGATCTGGGCAAGCGGCAGGCGGAGGCATCCGGCGGGATCCGGTTTGTCTCGGCGGACGGCCAGGCTGCCGTGGCACAGGTGCAGTTCAACACCTCCATCAACGCCCTCACCCCGGCGGTGCGCCAGCAGGTCCAGGACATCGTGCATGAGACTTCGTCCGTGGGCGTGACGGCCCTGGCCAGCAAGGAAATCACAGAAGACATTTCAGAACTCTTCGGCACGGCCGAAATCATCGGCATCGGTGTGGCGGCCCTGGTCCTGATCCTGATGCTGGGGACGCTCATCGCCGCGGGCCTGCCGCTGCTGATGGCCGTCATCGGCGTTGGCGTCGGGGTGGGCATCACGTTCGCCCTGTCCGGCGCCTTCGAGATGAGCTCCATCTCCCCCATGCTCGCGCTGATGCTTGGCCTCGCCGTGGGCATTGACTACTCCCTGTTCACCGTCAACCGGCACCGGACCCAGCTGCTGGCAGGCATGGACCCCGAGGAATCCGTGGCACGCGCCACCGGAACCTCGGGCAACGCCGTGCTTTTTGCCGGCCTGACGGTCATCATTGCCCTGGCCGCCCTGGTGGTGCCCGGGTTGCCGTTCCTGAGCGTGATGGGCCTGGCAGCAGCAGGCACCGTCGCGGTGGCCGTCCTTGTGGCGCTCACCCTGACCCCGGCCCTGCTGTCCCTGATCGGCCGGCGCATCATTTCCCGGCGGGCCTGGGCCAAGGCCGAAGCCCACAACGCCGAGGCCGGCCATGAGGTTGCCGACCAGGCCAAGGATGAGGAAAAGAGCACCCGGGGCTGGGGCGGCCTGGTTACCAGGCACCCCGTCGTGGCGCTCGTCGCCGGCGTACTCCTGCTGGGAACGCTGGCCCTGCCCGCCGCGCAGCTCCAGTTGGCACTGCCCGACGGCGGCTCCGAACCGGTGGACTCCGAGGCCTACCAGGCCTATGACGTCACCGCACGGAGCTTCGGCGAAGGCGTCACCGGCCCCATTGTGGTGGTGGGTGAATTCCCGGCCGGCCTGGACGAAGCCCGGGCCCAGGAACTGCAGTATGACGTCGCGGACCTGATCCGTGGCGTGGACAACGTGGTGGCAACAGTGCCCGTGGCACTGAGTGAAGACCGCCGCACCGCCGTTTTCCAGGTCATCCCGGAAGAGGGGCCCGCCAAGGCCGGCACGGTGCAGGTGGTGAGCGAACTCCGCGAACGCGGCACCCAGATCCAGGCCGAAACGGGGGTCACCATCGGCCTGACCGGGCAGACCGCCGGCAACATCGACGTCTCCACAAAACTCGGTGACGCCCTGCCGCCGTACCTGGCGATCGTCGTCGGGCTTTCCCTCATCCTGCTGCTGCTGGTATTCCGCTCCATTGTGGTTCCCCTCCTGGCAACCGGCGGTTTCCTGCTGTCCCTGGCCGCCGCTTTCGGCCTGGTGGTGGCCGTATACCAGTGGGGCTGGCTGGGTGGAGTGTTCGACGTCGCCAATCCCGGCGCGGTCCTGAGCTTCCTGCCGATCATCCTGATCGGTGTGCTGTTCGGCCTGGCGATGGACTACCAGGTGTTCATCGCGTCGGGCATGCGTGAGTCCTATATGCATGGCGCCCCGGCCAAAAAGGCCGTACGCATCGGCTTCAGCCATGCCGGCACCGTGGTGACCGCCGCCGCGATCATCATGGTCAGCGTGTTCGCCGGCTTCATCTTCAGCCACCTGACCATGGTCCGGCCGCTGGGCTTCGCCATGGCGTTCGGTGTGCTGCTGGACGCGTTTGTGGTCCGCATGACCATCGTGCCGGCTGTGATGTATCTGCTGGGCGAAAAGACCTGGTGGCTCCCCAAGTGGCTGGACCGGATCCTGCCGGACGTGGACGTGGAAGGCGCCCGGCTGGAACGCCGCGAAAACGAGCCGCAGAAGCTGACCGAGCCCGTCCACTAGGCTGAAACGGTGACCCGCCTGATCCTCGCCTCCCAGTCCCCCGCCCGCACCAAACTCCTGGCCGACGCCGGCATCCGGCACTCCGTGCTCGTCTCCGATGTGGACGAAGACGCGGTCCAGGCCCGCTACGGCGTCACGGATCCGCACGATACCGCGCTGCTGCTGGCCCGCGCCAAGGCCGAGGCGGTAGCCGCGTTGCCGGAAGCGGAGGGCGCGCTGGTCATCGGCTGCGACTCCGTCTTCGAGTTCGACGGCGAGGCGCACGGCAAACCGTACACCGCCGCCGTCGCCCGCGAACGGATGCTCCGGATGAGCGGCAACAGCGGTGTCCTGCACACCGGGCACTGGCTGGTGGACTGCCGCGCGACGGCAGCCGATGACGGGCCCGCCGAGATAGGCACCGACGCAGCGGCCGACGGCGGCATCACGGCACCGGGATCCGGCGCCACGCTCGGGGCGGTCGCCTCCGCCGAGGTCCACTTCACGGAGATGGATCCGGAAGAGATCGACGCGTACATCGCCACGGGCGAACCGCTGCACTGCGCCGGCTCGTTTACGATCGACGGCCTGGGCGGGGCGTTCATCCGGAAGGTGGACGGGGACCCGCACGCCGTCGTCGGGCTGTCAGTCTCCACGCTGCGCAGTCTCCTCGGGCACGCAAACGTACGCATCACGGACCTGTGGTCCACCGAATAATTGCGGCGATTTTCCGACCAATTGTAGGTTCCCTACAAAGCCGCGCCCGTTTACACGCGGAAACCGCAAGTAACATCGGCGGAACCCACAAAATCGCGCTAGGCTCCCTGAAGGAAAGAAGGAGACGCCTTGTCAGCAAATTTGGAGCAGTCCGCTAGTCCCGTGCAATCGAACCTCACCAAGGTGCTGATCGCAAACCGAGGCGAAATCGCAGTGCGCATCATCCGCGCGGCTCGCGACGAGGGCATTGCCTCCGTGGCTGTCTACGCCGATCCGGACCGCGACGCGCTCCATGTCAGGCTGGCCGACGAGGCCTACTCCCTCGGTGGCAACACCGCCGCGGAGTCCTACCTGGTGATGGACAAGATCATTGACGTTGCCCGCCAGTCCGGTGCCGACGGCATCCACCCCGGTTACGGCTTCCTCGCCGAAAACGCCGAGTTCGCCGCCAAGGTCATCGCGGCCGGCATAACCTGGATCGGCCCGTCCCCCGAGGCCATCTCGGCCCTCGGCGACAAGGTGCAGGCCCGCCACATCGCGGAGAAAGTGGGCGCCCCCCAGGTCCCCGGCACCGCCGATCCTGTGCAGTCGGCCGAGGAAATCCTTGAGTTCGTGGACAAGTTCGGCCTGCCCGTGGCCATTAAGGCAGCCTTCGGCGGCGGCGGCCGTGGCATCAAAGTGGCCCGCACCCGCGAAGAAATCCCGGAGCTCTTCGAGTCTGCCGTCCGTGAGGCCACTGCAGCCTTCGGCCGCGGCGAGTGCTTCATCGAACGCTTCCTGGACGCCCCTCGCCACGTCGAAACGCAGTGCCTCGCGGACGCCCACGGCAACGTCGTGGTCATCTCCACGCGTGACTGCTCGCTGCAGCGCCGCAACCAGAAGCTCGTTGAAGAAGCACCTGCACCGTTCCTCACCGAAGAGCAGAACCGCCGCCTCTACGAATCCTCCAAGGCCATCCTGAAGGAAGCCGGTTACCTCGGCGCCGGAACCTGCGAGTTCCTGGTGGGCCAGGACGGCACCATCTCCTTCCTCGAGGTCAACACCCGCCTCCAGGTGGAGCACTGCGTCTCCGAAGAGGTCACGGGCATTGACCTGGTCCGCGAACAGTTCCGGCTGGCCCGCGGCGAGGAGCTCGGCTACGGCGACCCCGAGGTCCGTGGCCACTCGTTCGAATTCCGCATCACCGGCGAGGACCCGGGCCGCAACTTCATGCCCGCCCCCGGCACCATCACCACCCTGAAGAACCCCACAGGCCCCGGCATCCGGATCGATTCCGGCGTGGAGGAGGGCGATGTCATCAGCGGCAACTTCGACTCGATGCTCTCCAAGCTGATCGTCACCGGCGCCACCCGCGCCCAGGCCCTGCAGCGTTCGCGGCGCGCCTTGGAGGAAATGGTGGTGGGGGGCATCCCCACCGTTATCCCGTTCGACCTCGCCGTTGTTTCGGACCCCGCTTTTGCGCCCGCGGAAGGGCCTTTCAGCATCCACACCCGCTGGATTGAAACCGAATTCGTCAACAACATTCCCGCCTGGACGCCGGACGGAACCGCTGAAGCCAGCGGCGACGCCGGTGAACGCCAGCGCGTGGTGGTTGAAGTGGGGGGCAAGCGCCTCGAGGTTGTCCTGCCGGCCTCCCTTGGTTCGATCGGGGCGGGTTCCGCCGCCGGCGCGAAGTCCAACAAGTCCAAGAAACGCCTCCGTTCAGGCGGAGCGGCTGCGGCCGCCGCCGGCGACGCGCTGACCTCCCCGATGCAGGGCACCATCGTCAAGGTTGCCGTGGCCAACGGCGACGTTGTGTCCGAGGGTGACCTGGTGGTGGTGCTCGAAGCGATGAAGATGGAACAGCCCCTGACCGCGCACCGTTCCGGCATCATCACCGGACTCAGCGCAGTGGCCGGTGAGACGGTTTCGGCCGGCGCCCTCATCGCCACGATCGAAGACTAGACCCTGCCGGAGGCACCCCATGCTCGCACCCAGTTTTGAAGAAGAAGTAGACCGCTACCACCTGGCGGTTCCGGAAATCACCCGCGGGAATCCCGGTGCCGTCAAGGACCTGTATTCCAGGCTCGACGACGTCACGCTGGCCAACCCGTTCGGCGGCATCGCACGCGGCTGGGCCCAGGTTGAGGCCCGGCTGGACCAGGCGTCCCGACAGTTCCAGGACGGCGAGATGCTCGGGTTCGACACCATCACCTCCTACACCGCACGCGACACGGCTTACCTGGTGGAGACGGAGCATTTCCGGGCCCGTCTGGAGGGCGCCGCGGCGCCGGAAGAGTTCGCGCTCCGCGTGACCAGCATTTTCCGGCGCGAAGAAGGCTACTGGAAGCTGGTCCACCGCCACGCAGATAATGCCGCCCAGCCGCAGTCCCGCCGGTCCCTCGCGCAGCCTGCCAGCCACTGACGTCCCTCTGGCGCCGGGGCTGTGCTCCGGCGCCAACTGCAGGCTGGCGCTGGGCGTCCTCTGGCGTTGAGCTGGGGCGAAAGGCACACTTAGCGTGTGAAGCCTTTCCTGTTCCTTGCCTCCCGGGCTGAAGACGCCGCAGCAGAGGAAGAGTATGAGGCGTACCTGACGTATGGCGGGCTGACCCCTTCGCAGCTAAGGCGTGTCCGGCTTGAGGCCGCTCCCCTGCCGCAACTGGACCTGGCCGAATTCTCAGGCGTGATTGTGGGCGGGAGTCCCTTCACGTCCAGCGACCCGGCAGACCACAAGAGCGAAACGCAGCACCGGGTGGAGCATGAACTGGCCGGGCTGCTGGACCGGATCGTGGCCCGCGACTTTCCGTTTCTGGGCGCCTGCTACGGCGTGGGGACTCTGGGCAGGCACCAGGGCGCCGTGATCGACAGGACCTTCGGCGAACAGCTGGGCGGGGTGGAAATCGAGCTGACGGAGGCGGGGCTCGCGGATCCGCTCCTGCACGGGATGCCACGGCGTTTCACCGCCTTCACCGGGCATAAGGAGGCTTGCACCAGTTTGCCCTCCCACGCGGTGCTGCTGGCATCCTCCCAGGCCTGCCCCGTCCACATGTTCCGCATCAAGCAGAACCTGTACGCCACACAGTTTCACCCGGAACTGGACGCGGAGGGGCTGGTCACACGGATCGATATCTACCGGCATGCCGGATATTTCCCGCCGGAGTCCGCCGAGGAGCTCATGGCTGACGCGCGGACGTACACCGCCACGGAGCCCATGAAGCTCCTCCGGAACTTCGTGGCCCGCTACGCCGGCTGAGCTCCCCGCAATAACGGGGAACACGCCGGGCAGTTCTGTCAGCAACCGGGCTGGAACGCCCGA
The DNA here is from genome assembly GCF_054057635.1 of Arthrobacter sp. UYNi723. Taxonomy (NCBI): domain Bacteria; kingdom Bacillati; phylum Actinomycetota; class Actinomycetes; order Micrococcales; family Micrococcaceae; genus Arthrobacter; species Arthrobacter sp. UYNi723. Next base: position 172,461 of record NZ_JBSRZM010000003.1, on the reverse strand, counting down.
CGGCGGGGCGTCAGGCTACGTTGTTCTCGTAGTCCAGGTCGCGGGTTTCCTTGCTCACGAACAGCGCGATCAGCGTCAGCACCGACATCGCGGTCAGGTAGACACCCACCAGGACCGGGCTGCCGTCAGCCAGCTCCCAGAGCGCGACGGCGATGAACGGAGCCACCGCAGCGCCCAGGATGCTGGACACGTTGTAGCTGATGGCGGAGCCGGTGTAGCGGACGTTGGTGGGGAACAGTTCCGGCAGCAGCGCACCCATGGGACCGAACGTGAGCCCCATCAGCGAGAAGCCGATGACCAGCAGGGCCATGGTGCCCACGAAGCCGCCGCTGAACAGCGGGACGAACAGCAGGCCGAAGACGAAGATGCCACCGGTGACGGTCAGCAGCATCTTGCGGCGGCCGTATTTCTCTGCCAGCGGTCCGGAAACCAGGGTGAAGATGCCGAAGAAGACGACGCCGGCAATCAGCATCCAGAGGAAGTCGTTGCGGGTGAAGCCCAGACCGGGAACAAACGCTGCCGCGGCGGCCTCGGACATCGGCTTGCCGGCCTTCTCGGCGGCAGCCTTGGCGGTATCCAGGCTGGAGGCGCGGGTGCCGTAGGTCAGTGTGAACGTGGTCATCAGGTAGAAGAGCACGTAGGTGGCGAGCATGATAAACGTGCCCAGGATGAGCGGACGCGAGCTGGTCTTGAAGACCCGGGCCAGCGGCAGCTTGGCCACCTCTTTGGATTCGAGCACCTTGGTGAAGGCCGGCGTTTCGATCAGCTTCAGGCGGACGTACAGGCCGATGATCACCATGACGGCGCTGAGCAGGAACGGCACGCGCCAGCCCCAGGCCAGGAAGTCGGCCGGTGTCAGCGCATAGCTGGCCACCAGGAAGATCACGTTGGCGATGATGAAGCCGATGGGTGCACCGAGCTGCGGGAACGTGCCGTAGATGGCGCGCTTGTTGGCGGGGGCGTTTTCGGTGGCCAGCAGGGCAGCGCCGCTCCATTCGCCGCCGAGGGCGAGGCCCTGGGCGAAGCGCATGACAACGAGCAGCGCCGGAGCCCAGAATTGCCAGCCCGGGACCAGCGCAGTGGGCAGACAGCCGATCAGGAAGGTGGCAATGCCCATGGTCAGCAGCGAGGCCACCAGGGTGCCCTTGCGGCCGAACTTGTCGCCGAAGTGGCCAAAGACGATGGATCCCAGGGGGCGGGCAACGAAGGCCACGCCGAAGACAGCGAAGGAGCTGAGCAGCTGGGTGGTCTCGTTCTGATTGGGGAAGAACAGCGCCGGGAAGACCAGTACGGCGGCGGTGGCGTAGACGTAGAAATCGTAGAACTCAACGGTGGTGCCGATCAGGCTGGCCACAATCACGCGGCCGCGTGAGTTCACCGCCTTGGGGGATCCTGGCTCCACGGTGGTTTGTATGGATGACATAGGAACTCTTTCCTGAGAACCGGCCGGACCTTGTGAGACCCGGCGCGCAGTAGTTAGAGTCCGATAGTAGTTCCAGCCGTCCATTCAATGGACAAAAGGTCCGCCATGTGGACTTGTGGCCCATGTCTCATCCTTCGGCCGTTAACGCTCCTCACGCCGCCGGCCGGCTGCCGATAGGCAAATGTCACAGCACGTTAACAAACCGCGACTGTCCGCGAAACGCGCCTTCTCTACCGTGGAAGAACAACATCCCCCATGAGGAGGTCCACCGTGACTGTTGACCGCAACGCAGATGCCGGCACCGGCAATTCCGTAGATATAATAGACACCGATCCGCTGCACGGAGGCGTGTCCTCATCCGCCAGCGCCCAGCCCTCCACCCGTACAACCGACGCCCCCGCCCTTGAATTCCGTCCTGGCCGCTGGATCGCCAACTGGAACGCCGAGAACAAAGAGCAGTGGGAGTCCGCCGGCCGAACCATCGCCCGCCGCAACCTGAACTGGTCCATCTTCGCCGAGTTCCTCGGCTTTGTGGTCTGGCAGCTCTGGTCCATCGTGGTGGTCCAGCTCCCGGCAGCCGGCTTCACGTTCACCACCTCGGAAATCTTCTGGCTGATCTCGATGCCCAGCCTGGTAGGCGCCACGCTCCGGATCCCCTACACCTTTATGGTTCCCCGCTTCGGCGGCCGGAACTGGACCATCGTGTCCGCGCTCCTCCTTCTGATTCCCGCCGTCGGCCTGGGACTCTGCGTCTCCAATCCGGAAACCCCGTTCGGTGTGATGCTGCTGGTGGCTGCACTTGCAGGCTTCGGCGGCGGCAACTTCGCCAGTTCCATGGCCAACATCACGTTCTTCTACCCGGCACGGGAGAAGGGCTGGGCCCTCGGCCTGAACGCCGCCGGCGGCAACATGGGTGCCGCCGTCGCGCAGCTCGCCGTCCCGATTGCGATCACCCTGCTCGCCGTCGGCAGCGCCAACCTGCCGATGGCCGGCTGGATGTGGATCCCCTTCATCCTGATCGCCGCCTTCGGTGCCTGGAAGTACATGGACAACCTCACCAGCGCCAAGGGTGACGTGGCCGGCTCGGTCGCAGCACTGAAGGAACCGCACCTGTGGATCATGGCGCTGCTGTACATCGGCACCTTCGGTTCGTTCATCGGCTTCGCCGGTGTGTTCCCCAAGCTCATCAAGGACTACTTCCCGGCCTTCTCTTCCATCGGAGTCGGCACCGTGGCACTGTCCCTCGCGTTCCTCGGCCCGCTGGTCGGTTCACTCGCCCGTCCCTACGGCGGACGCATGGCTGACCGTATGGGCGGGGCACGGATGACTGTTGCAGCGTTTGCCGCCATGGCCGTGATCACCCTGACCATGATCTGGACCCTGCCGCTGAAGAACTTCTGGCTCTTCCTGGTCCTGTTCCTGATGCTCTTCACCGCCAGCGGCTTCGGCAACGGCGCAACCTACCGGATGATCCCCATCATCTTCGCCACGTCCAGCCGGGCGGCGAAGTCCGGCGCCAGCACGGTGCAAACCCAGCGGCTCGCGTCCTCGGCCCTCGGACTCATCTCGGCCATCGGCGCCTACGGCGGCTTCGTTATCCCGCAGGTGCTGAACGCCTCCAACACCGCCAGCGGATCCTACACACCGGCCTTCTACGGTTTCGTGGGAGCCTACGTAGTAATGCTGGCCGTCTGCTGGTTCTGCTACATCCGCAACGCCAACCGAAACGCGATGGGACACGTCTAACATGACCAAAAGCGCCGACACGCACTGCCCTTACTGCGCCCTGCAGTGCGCCATGACGCTCACATCCCCTGCGGTACTGACCCCGGCTTTCGAGCCGGGGTCAGTCCCCGTGCCGGCTGAATCCGCGGCACTGGCCGCTGCGGAAGCCCCTCTGAAAGCCCCCCTCCTCGAAGTGAGCGGCCGGGACTTCCCCACCAACAGGGGCGGGCTGTGCCGCAAAGGCTGGACCTCAGCCACGCTCCTCAACCACCCCGGCCGGGTCACCGAACCCCTTCTTAAAGGGGCCGACGGCGTCCACCGCCCCATCGGCTGGGACCAGGCCCTGGCGCTGGTCACCACCGCCGTGAAGGACACGCAGGCACGCTACGGAAAGGACGCCGTCGGGGTCTTCGGCGGCGGTGGCCTCACCAACGAAAAGGCCTACATGCTGGGCAAGTTCGCCCGCCTGGCCCTTGGCACCTCACGCATCGACTACAACGGCCGGTTCTGCATGTCCTCCGCCGCGGCCGCCGGGATGCGCGCCTTCGGCCTGGACCGCGGCCTCCCGTTCCCGCTGACAGACCTGGACTCCGCCAGCACCATCCTGATGCTCGGCTCCAACGTCGCCGAAACCATGCCGCCGTTTGTGCAGCACCTCCAGGGCGCCCGCGACGCCGGCGGGCTGATCGTGGTGGATCCCCGCCGTTCAGCCACAGCAAAGTTCACGGCCGACGGCGGCGGCCTCCACCTCCAGCCCCTGCCGGGCACGGACCTCACCCTCCTGCTGGGCCTCTCGCACGTGATCATCCACGAGGGCCTGGCAGACGACGACTTCATCGCGGCGCGCACCACCGGCTACGAGGCCGTGGTACGCAGCGTCAACGCGTTCTGGCCCGAACGCGTCCAGTCCCTCACTGGCGTCCCGGCGGAGCTCATCCGGGAAACGGCCCGCAGGCTCGCCGACGGCGCGGGCAAGGGCGGCAGCTACATCCTTACCGGACGCGGTGTGGAGCAGCACGTGGACGGCACGGACACCGCAACCGCCGCGATCAACCTCAGCCTCCTCCTGGGCCTGCCCGGCTCGCGCCGCAGCGGCTACGGCACCCTCACCGGCCAGGGCAATGGCCAGGGCGGCCGCGAGCACGGCCAGAAGGCCGACCAGCTCCCCGGCTACCGGAAGATCACCGACCCCGCCGCCCGCGCCCACATGGCCGGCGTCTGGGGCGTCCCCGAAGAAACCATTCCCGGGCCGGGACTCCCAGCCGTCCAGCTGCTGAAGTCGCTGGGACAGCCCGACGGCGTCCGGTGCCTTTTTGTGCACGCCTCCAACATCGCGGTGGCCTCCCCCGACGCGAACGCCGTCATCGCCGGGCTCCGCAGCCTGGACTTCCTGGTGGTCTGCGACTTCTTTATGTCCGAAACCGCCGCCGAAGCCGACCTCATCCTCCCGGTCCTGCAGTGGGCCGAGGAGGAGGGCACGCTCACCAACCTCGAGGGCCGCGTCCTCCGCCGCCGCCGGGCCCTGCAGCCGCCCGCCGGCGCACGCAGCGAACTGTGGATCATGGCCCGGCTCGCCGAAGCGCTTGAGGCTCCGTCCACATACAGCGAAGATCCCGAAACGGTCTTTGAGGAACTGCGCCTGGCCTCGGCCGGCGGGCACGCCGACTACTCCGGCATTGATTACGCCATGCTGGATCGCGGCGAAGCCGCCTACTGGCCCTACCCCGTGGGGAGCACAGGGACGCCCCGGCTGTTCCTGGACGCGTTCGCCCACGCCGGCGGCAAGGCGGTCATGACCCCGGTGACGCCCCGCCGTCGTCGTACGCCGGCGGCCAACCCGGACCCGGACGCGAAAACCATGACCCTGATCACCGGCCGCCTCCTGGAGCACTACCAGTCCGGCGCGCAGACCCGGCGGGTGTCCGAGTTGCTGGCCACCCAGCCCGAAGCAAAAATGCAGATCCACCCTGCTGCCGCGGCCGCCATGGGCATCACCGAAGGCGCTTTCGTCTCGGTGGCCAATGAACGCGGCGAGGTGGTCTGCCGGGCCGAACTCAGCACCGCGATCCGTCCCGAGACGGTCTTCCTGCCGTTCCATTTCCCCGAACTCGAAAGCGCCAACCGCCTCACCGAGGCGGCAACGGATCCCATTTCCGGGATGCCCGAATTCAAGTTCAACAAGGTATGGGTCCGTGCGGTCGCAACCGGACTTCAGAACAGTGTTCTTCAGACATCGGAGGCCTCATGAGTGAGCAGATTGTCGTTGTTGGTTTCGGTCCGGTGGCTGCCCGCCTGATCGATGAACTGCTGCCCGCGGTCCGCGACGGGCACGTCAGCCTCACTGTCGTGGGCGAGGAAGCCGAGGCCGCGTACAACCGTGTGCTGGTGGCCGACCTCGGCGTCGGACGCACCACTGCCGATGCCCTGGCCCTCTCCGACACCGCAGCCCTGGCCGCGGATGGCGTGGACGTCCGGCTCGGCGTGCGGGTCCGCCGCGTGGACCGCGCCCGCCAGCAGGTGATCCTCACCGACGGCACCTCCGCCCACTATGCGCGGCTGGTCTTCGCCACGGGTTCCCGGCCCGTCATCCCCAACCTGACCGGCATCAACCCGGATCCGGCCTCCCCCGTCCTCCCTGCGGGCGTCACGGCGCTCCGGGATCTCCGCGACGCTTCGGTTCTGCGCGCAGCGGTCGACGGCGGCAAGCGTGTTGTGGTGCTGGGCGGCGGCGTCCTGGGCCTCGAGACAGCCCTCGCGGCGGCGGAAGAAGGCGCCACCGTCACGGTGGTGCACAACGGGCCGCACCCGCTGGGACGCAACATCGACCGCGGCGGCGGGGCGGTCCTCGCGGCCAGCCTGCGCCGGTGCGGCGTCCGGATGGCCGGCAACGCCCGGTCCACGGGTGTGGAGCACAACGCGCCCGACGGCGGGTTCTCGGCGCTGCTGCTCAATGACGGTTCGGCGATCGACGGCGACCTCCTGGTCATCTCGTGCGGTGTCCGTCCCCGGACCGAACTGGCCGAAGGATGCGGACTGTCCACCGGCACCGGCATCCTGGTGGACCACCGGCTGCGGGCCCACCACGAGCCGCACATCTTCGCGATCGGCGACTGTGCCGAGGTCCGCTGCCCGGACCCCGCCTGCGGCGAATGCCGCACGGCGAAGGGCCCGTCCGGCCTGGTGGGACCCGGGTGGCGGCAGGCAGAATGGCTGGCCGAATACCTGACGCTGCTGGCCACCGGCACGCAGGAGGAGGCCGACGCGTTGCAGGAGCTGCCGCAGGAACAGGCCGCCGTGATTGTGCTGAAGGCCCGTGGCATGAACATGGCTGTGGCCGGCGACAACGGTGCCGAGCCGTGGGATGAAGAAGTGCTCACCGCAGGCGCCGTGAACGGCCGGCCGCGCCTTCAGATCGCCCAGTGGGCCGATCCGGAACACGGCCGCTACGTCAAGATGACCACCCGCGGCGGAGTACTGGAAGGTCTGGTGGCCGTGGGCATGCCGCGGACCGCCGCCGAGCTTGTTGGACTGTTCGAACGCGGCGCGGAACTGCCGGCCGACAGGTCACTGCTCCTGCGCCTGGATGGCCCGGACCAGCTGGCCGCGTCCCGTCCCGCGGATCCGGCTGGCACCGTGTGCCGCTGTGCCGGAGTCAGCGGGGCCAAGATCCAGGGTGCCGTGGCGGATGGCTGCTCCACCGTGGCCGAGGTGTCGAAGGCAACCCGCGCCGGCACCGGCTGCGGCGGCTGCCACGAGGACATCAAGGGGCTCATCGAAAAACACTTCCAGGCGGCTCCCGCCGCCTGAAATAGCCGGTGGTTGAGCCTGTCGAAACCCCCGGCAGGCCGGACATGTGCGCGTCACGGAATCGAACTCGGATCTGATGGCAGGTAGCATCGGGGCCATGAATGCCGACGAAGAAGACGACATCACCGAAGAACTGCTGGCCGACGCCGGGAAGCTGACCGGACTGAGCCTGGAACTCTTGGGCCTTGATCCGCACCCGGATGACATGACGCCGGAACAGAGGCTGCAGTTCGAGCCGGAAGACCTGGACGAAATGGCGGCTGTCTCGCCGGAAGACCGGAAAATCGCTGTGAGCCAGACACTCCTGCTGGCAGGCCTTCTGTGGAACTCGTCGGGCCTGCTCGTGGACCAGCTCTTCCGCGATCTGGGGACCCTGACCGCACTGGATGCCGTCACTTCGTCTGACGTCGCCGGTTCCGCTGTGCTGTCCTCGCTGCCGCCCCAGTTCGCCGCCAGCTACGACGCGACGTTTACCCGGAAGTTCATCGTCGTCGCTTCCGATGTGACGGCGTCTCTGGTCCGCGGCTGGACAGCCCCCGGATGCCTCGCAGCCGAACTCGCCGTCCGCTGCCTGCTCGATCAGGCGGAAATCACCGAGGACATCTATGAACTCGACCTCCCGGAAGACTGGCGTGCTCAGGTCGAGGAAGTCCTGTTGGAGGAGGCGGAGAGTCCAGCCCTCTACTCGGACAGCCCCGACATCCCGGAAATAGACGCCGGGAAGCAGCGTATCGAGGGCTGGTTCACCCCCTTTACTTCCGGCAGCACCGTGCCGCCCTACGCCCTGGCCTAGGCGTCGAGGCCGGGAATCCGGGCGGTCTTTAGGCCGGGGCCTTGGGGATCATGATCCACAGCGCGATGTAGACCAGCTCGCCGATCCCCACCAGGCCAAAGATCACAAAGCCGAGCCTGACCAGGAACTTCGGGATCCCGAATCGGGCTGAAAGCGCGGCGCACACGCCGCCGATGATTTTTCCGCGGCGTGGCCGCTCAAGTGCTGTAGTCATGCGGCCACGCTACCCGAGAATGCCGGTGGTTGGGCCTGTCGAGTTCCCTCGGGTTTCGGTTTCGACAGGCTCAACCACCGGGCAGACGGGTTTCGACAAGCTCAACCACCGGGACCTGCTACATGCGGACGTGCAGGCGGCGCGCAGCTTCCGAGATGGAACCGCTTAGTGACGGGTACACGGTGAAGGTGCTGGCGACGTCGTCCACGTGGAGCTTCTGCTTCACGGCGATGGAAATCGCGAAGATCAGCTCGGAGGCGTTCGGACCCACCACAACGCCGCCGATGACCGTGCCTGAGCCCTTGCGCGCGAAGATCTTGACGAAGCCGTCCTTGTGGTTGCGCATCTTGGCGCGGGCATTGCTCTTGAGCGAGAGCTTGATGATGTCGCCCTGGTACTTGCCGGACTCGATCTCGGCTTCGGAAACGCCAACCGAGGCGATCTCCGGTGAGGTGAAGATGTTGGACGCCACCTGGTGCAGCTTGATGGGTGTCACGGCGTCGCCCAGGAAGTGGGCAATCGCGATCCTGCCCTGCATGGCGGCCACCGAGGCCAAGGCCAGCACCCCGGTGCAGTCGCCGGCGGCGTAGATGTTCGGCGCGGTGGTGCGGGAGACGCCGTCGACCTTGACATGGCCGCTCTCGGTGAGGGCCACGCCGGCAGCTTCCAGGCCGATGCCCGCGGTGTTCGGGATGGAGCCCACGCAGACCAGGCAGTGGCTGCCGGTGACTTTCGATCCGTCACCCAAGGTGACCACCACGCCGTCGTCGGTCCGCTCCACGGTCTCAGCTCGGGCGCGGGACAGGACGCGGACGCCGCGGCGCTCGAAGACTTCCTCCAGCACCTCCGCGGCATCCGTGTCCGAACCGGGCAACACCCGGTCGCGGCTGGAGATCAGGGTGACTTTGGATCCCAGGCCGTTGTAGGCGGAGGCGAACTCGGCACCGGTCACACCGGACCCCACCACAATCAGTTCCTCGGGAAGCTCGTCAAGGTTGTAGATCTGGGCCCAGTTCAGGATGCGTTCCCCGTCCGGCCGCGCGGTGGGCAACTCACGAGGGTGCGCGCCGACGGCCAGCAGGATAGTGTCCGCTTCCACGATTTCGGTGCCGTCAGCGGTCACGACTTCGATGGTGTGGCTGTCCAGGAGCTTGCCCGAACCCAGCAGGATGCGGACGTTCTGGTGTTCCAGACCGGTGGTGATGTCTCGGGACTGCTGACGGGCAAGGCCCAGGAGACGGTCGTTGATGTGCTTGAGATCTGCCCGCATCACGGGCACAAAGTCGCCGCCGTCGACGTCGAACTTCACTCCCAGCTCCCCGGCCTCACCGACGCGGGTCATCAGGTCCGCGGTGGCGATCAGGGTTTTGGAAGGCACGACGTCGGTCAGCACGGCGGAGCCGCCCATGCCCGCGCGTTCGATGATGGTGACCTGAGCCCCCAGCGAGGCAGCGACCATAGCGGCTTCGTATCCGCCGGGGCCACCTCCGAGGATTGCGATCCGGGGTGAGCTGAAATCAGGGTGCGTAGTCACAATCAACCATTCTCGCGCATCTGCGCAGGGACCACCAATAAAGAGTGCCCCGTCACGGTGCCGTCCGCGGCCCGGCGCGACGCTGCTGCCACTGTGCACAGCGGCACCAGCACGATAACTTGTACCAGTGAGTAATACAGACTTCCAGACCACGGACCCTTTCGCCGCCGCGCGCTCCGCCGCTGAGTACATCGCCCAGCAGACCGGGGTGGACCGCCACGACGTCGCCCTCGTCCTGGGCTCAGGCTGGGCCGAAGCCGCCGACCTCATCGGCGAGACCACCGCCACCCTGACCGCCGACACCGTCCCGGGCTTCCATGCCCCCGCTGTCGAAGGGCATGTGGGCACCATCCGCTCCGTCCTGACCAAAGAGGGCAAACGCGCGCTGGTCCTGGGCGCACGAACGCACTACTACGAGGGCAAAGGCGTCCGCGCCGTGGTCCACGGCATCCGCACCGCTGCCGCTGCCGGCTGCAAAACCCTGGTCCTCACCAACGGCTGCGGAGGGCTGAACGAAAGCTGGACGCCGGGCACCCCGGTGCTGATCAAAGATCACATCAACCTCACCGCCACCTCCCCGCTCGAAGGCGCAACGTTCGTTGACCTGACAGATCTTTACAGCTCGCGCATCCGTGCCCTCGCCCGCGAAGTGGACGCCTCGCTGGAGGAAGGCGTCTACGCCCAGTTCAGCGGGCCGCACTACGAAACGCCGGCCGAGGTCCAGTACGCCAAGCGGATCGGTGCCGATCTGGTGGGCATGTCCACCGCATTGGAAGCGATCGCCGGCCGCCACGCAGGCATGGAAGTGTTCGGAATCTCGCTGGTCACCAACCTTGCGGCCGGCATCAGCGCCATGCCGCTGAGCCACCAGGAAGTCATCGAGTCCGGCCAGGCCGCCGGACCGCGCATCTCCAAACTGCTTGCGGGCATCATCGCCAAACTCTAGGACAACGCGGGGTCACTTAGCGCCCATCCGAGGCTTTCCCATGGGCGTTTAGTGACCCCGCGTTGCTGTGGGGCTGGTCAGGTTCGCGGACCGACGAGCTGCAGGACGGTGGACTCCCGGGCATCGGGAAAGCGGCGCTCGATGGACTGGGCGATCCCGGCAATGCTCTGCCGGGACAGCTCAGTCCGCCAGGTGACTTCGGCGTGGCGCATAGTCTGCGAAATGAGGCACGTGCGGGCGTAGTCGGCGTCCATGCTCCCGCCCGGGGCGTCCTTGGCGATGCCTTCGCACCGGAAGGCATGGTCATTTCCTTCGATGGCGAGGACCACGTCAAGGACGGAAATCCGGTCCGGACGCCTGGCCAGCGAGAAGCCGCCCCGAGGCCCGGACACCGAGGTCAGGATCCCGGCCCGCACCAGGGCCTGGAGCTGTTTGTTCAGGTACGCGGCGGGAAGCTTGTAGAACTCGGCCAGCCGTGCGCTGCTGACGGCCTCCCCTGGTGCGGTCCAGGACATATTGACGCAGCTATGCAGTCCCCACTCAACACCCTGCCCCAATTTCATATTCGCGACATTACTTGTCCAGAAAATTTACTGCAAGGATTTCGCTGCTTTCCGCTGTCACGGGCGAGTGTTCAGGCACATTTCCTGAAGCAATGACGATAGCGTTGACCGCATGACGTCCTCCGATGCCGCTTCCTTGTTCCCCCACGCCCGTGAATGGGCGGCCAAAGATCCGGATCCCGCCACAGCCGCAGAGCTCACAGAGCTGCTGCAACTCGCGGAGGAGGGCTCCCCGGCAGCATCACAGGAGCTGGCCGACAGCTTCAGCGGCACCCTGCAGTTCGGCACCGCAGGCCTCCGCGCCGCCCTGGGCGCCGGGCCGAACCGGATGAACCGCGTGGTGGTGCGCCGCGCCGCCGCCGGCCTCGCCGACTTTCTGGTTGATGCGGTGGGTGAGGCCGCGCCCGGGACCCGGCCACGCGCCGTCGTCGGCTATGACGCCCGCTATAACTCCGACATCTTCGCCGAGGAAACGGCGGCCATCTTTACGGCCGCCGGGATCGAAACGTTCCTGATGCCGTCCGCGCTGCCCACCCCGCTGCTCGCATTCGCCGTGCGGGCCCTCGATTGCGACGGCGGCGTGATGGTGACCGCCAGCCACAATCCCCCGCAGGACAACGGTTACAAGGTGTACCTGGGCCGCCATGCCGTGGAGGACAGCGGCCGCGGTGCGCAGATCGTGGCGCCCTACGACGCCCGGATCGCCGCGCGGATCGATGCCGTGGGCGCCCTGGAAACCATCACCCTTGCCGCGGACGGCTGGACGGTACTGGATCCGTCGGTTGCGGCGGATTATGAACGCGCGACGGCGGCACTCGCCGATGCGGCCCGCTTCCCGTCCCGTGACCTGCGGATTGTCCTGACCCCCATGCATGGCGTCGGCGGCGAGACTGCCGTGGCGGTGCTGAATGCTGCCGGCTTTGCCGATGTGACCCTCGTGGCCGAACAGGCTGAGCCGGATCCCGACTTTCCCACGGTGAACTTTCCCAATCCGGAAGAACCGGGCGCGCTGGACCTGGCCCTGGAGACCGCCGCCCGCGTCGACGCCGATATTGTCCTGGCCAACGATCCGGACGCGGACCGCGCTGCAGTGGCGGCGAAGGATCCTGACACCGGCGCGTGGCGCATGCTGCGTGGCGACGAGGTGGGCGCGCTGCTGGGGGCACACATTGTGGCCCGGCTGGCGGCCGGCATTGACGGCGCATCGGGCAATGCTGACGAAGCCGCCAGTGGTGAAGGGGCCGGCCTCTTCGCCAATTCGATTGTCTCCTCGCGCCTGCTCTCGCGCATCGCCGCCGCGGCGGGATACGAGCATGAGGAAACGCTGACCGGGTTCAAATGGATTTCCCGGGTGCCCGGGCTGGTCTACGGCTACGAGGAAGCCCTGGGCTATTGCGTTGCACCGGAACTGGTCCGGGACAAGGACGGGATCTCTGCCGCTGTCCTCATCGCGGAAATGGCAGCCGCCGCAAAGGCAGACGCAAAAACCATCTTCGACACCCTGGACGAGCTCTACCTTCAGCACGGGCTGCACGCCAGCGACCAGCTGAGCATCCGGGTGGCGGATCTGGGCCTGCTGGACGCCATGATGAACCGGCTCCGGGTCAGCCCGCCCGATTCGTTCGGTTCGTCCGCTGTTGAAACCTTCGTGGACCTGGCCGAAGGGAGCGAGCACCTGCCGCCCACCGATGGCCTGCTGTATCTGACCCGGGACGAGACCCGGGTCATCATCCGGCCCAGCGGCACCGAGCCCAAACTCAAGTGCTACGTGGAAGTCATCCTCCCGGTTGAGTCAGCGGCCGAACTGCCCGAAGTCCGCCAGTTGGCCCGAACCGCCCTCGATAATGTGCTCGACGACGTCCGCGAGGCCCTCGGACTCTGACGTTTCAGCCCGCCCTTCGCGTAAGGACGGCCCCGCCCCGCATGACCGTTGCCGGCCCACACCGCTTATGCGGGGCAGGGCAGCTCAAGACCGTTCGGCCTCGCGCTAGACCTCGACTTCGATGAAACCGTCGGAAATGCGAGTGCTGAACGTTTCCAGGCGCACCGCGGCGGTTGCAAAGCATTCGCCGGTTTCCAGATCGTAGACCTCTTTGTGCAGCGGCGAAGCGATGGTGGGGCGCGTGCCGCGTGAGCCCAGAATGCCGCGGGCCATTACGTGGGCGCCGGTGGCCGGATCTTCGTGGGCCACCGCAAAAACCTCACTGGGCCCGGTCCGGAAGAGTGCCACCTGGCGGCCCGCAATGAGTGCGGCTTCGCCCCAGGCAAGCTCAAGCTCGTCCACGGCGCAGACCCGGTGCCAGGTAACGGTATCGGCGGCGAGCGCCCCAAGTTCCAGTGTTGCCGTCATGTCCGGCTCCTCTCCCCGTGCTTGATTGGCCACGTCTATGGCCATACGAAACAACTTAGGCAACGGGTGTTTCAAAGGCGTGCAGTGAATGTGTCCGGCGCGTAAAAGAGACCTCACCCGATCGGAAACGCGTTCGTGATGCAGAAGTTAAGCCTACGAAACATAAGGGAAACTGAAGCGAAACTGCGGCTACCTAGTCTGAATGGACACCTCGTCAGAGAAAGTCGCAGAACACCGTCTGCGGCACATGCGAAAGGCCCACAGTGACCGAACAGACTTCACGCCAGGACACAGAGAGCCGGGCACCGCGCCGGATCGTCGTCGCCGGTGGCGGCCCTGCTGCCCACCGCTTCGCCGATGCCATGCACACCCGGGGCCTTGAGGGCTGGGACGTCACGGTCCTCACGGAAGAAGCCCACCTCCCCTACGACCGCGTGGCGCTCTCCAAGGCACTGACGGACAGCAGCGTGGACCTGACCCTGGGCTCTGCCTCCATGTGGGACCACGCTTCCCTGTCATTGAAGACCGGCGAGCGCGTGGTCAAGATCAATGCCGGGGCGAAGACGGTCGAGACCGCTGCCGGCAGCATCTTTGAATACGACGACCTGGTGGTCGCCACCGGCTCCGATGCCATGCGGCTGCCCATCCCCGGCGCCGAGCACGTGCATGTCTACCGCACGCTCGAAGACGTCTGGGCCATCAACAAGGCCATCGCGGAGCTCACGGAAAAGCTGGGCCGCAAGATCAATGCCGTGACAATCGGCGGCGGGCTCCTGGGACTCGAGTCAGCTGCCGGCACGGAACAGCTCGGCGCCACACCCGTGGTTATCAACGGCGCACCGTGGCTCATGAACACCCAGCTGGATGAAGGCGCGGGCCAGTCACTGGGCCGCCTCATCGAAGCCAAGGGCTTCACCGTCCACGGCGGCGTGTTCCCCTCGCAGGTCCTCTCCGACGACGACGGCCAGGTCACCGGCGTCCTCATGGCAGATGAACGGATCATCCCCGCCGACCTCGTCATCGTGGCCATCGGCGTCAAGCCACGCGACGAGCTCTTCCGCGCAGCCGAAGGCGAGGAGCCGCAGTTCAGCCTCGGCCCGCGCGGCGGCGTCGTCATCAACGACTTCTGCGCCACGGAAGTACCCGGTATCTGGGCCATCGGTGAAGTGGCCAACTTTGAGGGCATGTGCCTGGGCCTGGTTGCCCCCGCCAACACCATGGCCGAGATCGTCGCGGACCGCCTCCACGGCGGCGAAGCGACCTTCCCTGGCTTTGACACCGCCACGAAGCTCAAGCTCTCCGGCGTGGACGTTGCCAGCTTCGGTGACGCGTTCGCCCGGACCGAGCACTCCCTCGAGATCGTCTATGCCGACCCCGCCCGCGGCGTCTACCAGAAGATCGTCACCACCGATGATGCCAAGACCCTGCTCGGCGGCATCTTCGTCGGCGACGCATCCCCCTACATGAGCCTGCGTCCCCTCCTGGGCCGCGAGCTGTCCGCCGAACCGGGCGCTTACCTCACGGCGGCCGGCGGCGGCGACGCCCCGGACACCGAACTCCCGGACGACGCCATCCTGTGTTCCTGCAACAACGTGGCCGCCGGCACCATCCGCGACACCATCAACGGCTGCGGCGCCTGCGACGGCAACGCCCCCGTCCAGGAACTTGGCGAGCTCAAGGGCTGCACCCGCGCCGGCACCAGCTGCGGTTCCTGCGTCCCGATGCTCAAGAAGCTGCTGGAATCCGAACTCACCAAGTCCGGCGTCGAGGTCTCCAAGGCACTCTGCGAGCACATCGAGCTGTCCCGCCAGGAACTCTTCGACGCCATCCGCGTCCTGGAACTGACCTCCTTCGAGGAGATCATGGCCAAGTACGGCACCGGCGCCGGCTGCGACATCTGCAAGCCCACCATCGCCAACATCCTGGCCAGCCAGAACAGCGCCTACGTCCTGGACGCCGGCCGCGGCACCCTGCAGGACACCAACGACCGCGCCCTCGCCAACATGCAGAAGGACGGCACCTACTCGGTGGTCCCCCGCATCGCCGGCGGTGAAATCACCCCCAAGAAGCTCGGCGTCATTGCCGCCGTGGCCGAGAAGTACAACCTGTACACCAAGATCACCGGCGGCCAGCGGATCGACATGTTCGGTGCCCGGCTGGAAGAGCTTCCCGAAATCTGGAAGGAACTGGTGGACGCCGGCTTCGAATCCGGCCAGGCGTACGGCAAGAGCCTGCGCACCGTGAAGTCCTGTGTTGGTTCCACCTGGTGCCGCTTCGGTGTCCAGGATTCGGTGGCCATGGCCATCCAGCTGGAGCTCCGCTACCGCGGCCTCCGCAGCCCGCACAAGCTCAAGATGGGCGTCTCCGGCTGCGCCCGCGAATGCGCCGAGGCCCGCGGCAAGGACGTCGGCGTGATCGCCACGGCCGACGGCTGGAACCTCTACGTCGGTGGCAACGGCGGCGCCACCCCTGCCCACGCCCAACTGCTGGCCAAGGACCTCGACGACGAAACCCTGCTCAAGTACATCGACCGCTACTTCATGTACTACATCCGCACGGCGGACCGCCTGCAGCGCACCGCGCGCTGGCAGGAAGAGCTCGACGGCGGCATCAAGCACGTCGAGGACGTGGTGGTGAAGGACACCCTGGGCATCGCCGAGGAACTTGAAGCAGCCATGGCCAAGCACGTTGACACCTACGTGGACGAGTGGGCCGACACCCTCAAGGATCCCGAGCGCCTGCGCCGGTTCCGTTCCTTCGTCAACGCGCCCGACCAGAAGGATGACTCCATCACCTTCGTCTCCGACGAGCGTGGCCAGATGCGCCCTGCCACTGCGGAGGAAAAGAGCCGCGCCAGCCAACAGCCGGTCCTGATCGGCGCCTCCATCCCCATGCGGCCCCGCGCCGAGAACGAGGTATAGCCATGCAGCTCAGCATCGATCTCACCGGCCGCGACGTCCTGGTCACCGGCTCCGACCACGCCGCCCGCCAGGCGGTCCGCCGCTACGAGGCCGCGGGCGCCGTCGTCTACCGCCTCAGCACCCCTGCGGGTGCAACGCATGACGGCCCGCTTCCCGAGCGCCCCTTCCTGGTCGCAGCGGTCGACGACGGCCAGCCGGGCTGGGAGGCCCTGCTCGAGCGGTGCCGTATCACTGGCATTCCGGTGGCGGCCGAGCCGGCCGCCGGTCCCGTCGGCCACGTCACGCTTGTGGGTGGCGGTCCGGGCACCACCGAGCTGCTGACTGTCGCCGCCGTGAAGGCCCTCCGCGATGCGGACGTGGTGTTCTTCGACCGGCTGGCTCCCTGCCAGGACCTGCCGGACCTGACCTCCGCCGAACTGGTGGATGTGGGCAAGAAGCCCGGCCACCACAAGGTGGGCCAGGCCGACATCGAGAAGCTGATGGTCGCCGCCGCCCTGGAAGGCAATAACGTCGTCCGGCTCAAAGGCGGCGATCCGTACGTCTTTGGCCGCGGCGGCGAAGAAGTCGCCGCCTGCGTCGCGGCCGGCGTCAAGGTCCGCGTCATCTCGGGCGTCACCAGCGCGATCTCCGTGCCGGCGGCCGCCGGCATCCCCGTCACGCACCGCGAGGTCAGCCACATGTTCACCGTGGTCTCCGGCCACGCGCCGCTGACCGAAAAGGAACACACGCACCTGGCCGGACTGGGCGGCACCATTGTTGTCCTGATGGGCATCGGCACCCTGCACCAGCTCGCGGCCGGTCTCCGCAAAGCCGGTATGCGCCCCGATATGCCCATGGCCGTCGTCGAACGCGGTTACCGCCCCGGCCAGCGCACCACCATCGCGGACCTGGGCACCATCACCTCCGCCGCTGCCGGGTGCAGCAATCCCGCTGTGCTGGTCATCGGCGAGGTGGTTCGCGTGGCGGAAGCCAACCGCGGGCATGCTGAGGCCGCCGCCGACCTCGACCGGCTGGCGGCCTCGCTGCTCGGTTCGTGAAAGGATTGACCCCCATGACCGCACTGGCACCCGCTGAACCTGCCCAGCTTGAAGAGACCTCCGGGCCGGAGGCTGCGGACTCTCCGCTGGAGGGCTTCCGCATCGGAGTCACCTCGCACCGGCGCTCCCGGGACCTCATCGAGGCCCTGGAACGCCGGGGCGCGGAAGTACTGCACGCGCCGGCCCTCAAGATCGCCCCGGTGCAGGAGGACATCCGCCTCATCGAGGACACCAAGGCCATCATCGCCGCACGCCCGGACTTGTGCATCGCCACTACGGCGTACGGCATGCGCCGCTGGTGCGAAGCTGCCGATTCCTTTGGGATCGGTGAGCAGCTGCTGGAAACCCTCGGGGCGTGCCGGATGTTCGTCCGGGGCCCCAAAGCCCGCGGCGCCGTCCGCGCGGCCGGACTCGCCGACGTCGGAATCAGCAGCGACGAAACCACCGCAACGCTGGTGGATATGCTGCTCGCCGAAGGCGTGCGCGGCAAGACCGTGGCCGTGCAGCTGCACGGCTACACGGACGTCCGGCAGCTGGAACGCCTGCGTATGTCCGGCGCCACGGTCCTGACAGTCACCCCGTACCGCTGGGTAAAGCCCGACGGCGAAGACCGGCTTCCGCGCCTCATCGAGGCTGTGTGCAGCGGCAACCTGGACGTCCTCACCTTCACCAGCGCCCCCGCCGTCGATGCCGTGTGGAGCACCGCCCACGAGATGGGCGTCTACAAGCAGCTCATCGAAAGCCTGAAAACCAACGTCACCACAGCAGTGGTGGGGCCTGTCACGGCCCAGCCCCTGCTCGACGCCGGTATCTCGCCGCTCATTCCGGAGCGGTTCCGGATGGGTGCCCTCATCCGGCTGGTGTGCGAGCACCTCGCCCTGAACCACGTGCGGCGGCTGGACACCGCATCCGGCAACCTTGAGCTGCGCGGGCGCAGCCTCCGGGTCGACGGAGCGCACGTTGAGTTGGCGCCTGCGCCGCTGCTCCTGCTGCGTGCCCTCTTGGGGGCCGGTGGGGCCGTGCTTTCCCGGGAATCGCTGTCGGAGCTGCTCGAACTGAAGGGCTCAGTCCACGCCCTGGACATGACTGTCAGCCGCCTGCGGTCATCGCTGCCGGACGGCCGCCTGGTGGAGACGGTGGTCAAGCGGGGTTACCGGATCCGCGTCTAGGGACGCGGACTCCGGCCGCCTTTGTGTCATTCCGGAGCGCAGTGAGAGGTGCGTCACGGGTTCTGTTACCGGCCGGTAAACGTTGGCGAACAAAGGGCATTCTCACAGCAACAGCAGGGAAACACGCCTGAAAAGCCCGCCGCCTACGCTGGGATTCATCACGAAGTCCCGGCCGCTCCAGCGGCCGCCAGCGAAAGGGCCAGCACATGTCCGCTCCGGCACCGTCCACCTCAGTTTCCCCGGCTCCGCGCATCGTCATTGCCGGGGCCGGGCCCGCCGCACAGGCGCTGGTCCGCCAGCTGGACGGTGCCCGCTTCCGCGGCACCGTCACCATCCTCAGCAACCGGGACGACGCTCCCGCCGAACTCCTGGAGCTCGCAGAGCTGCCGCAGGTTTCCGTCCGCTTCGGCCAGCCAGCCAGCTTCATCGACGCGGAGAACCGCTCCGTCACCACCGCCGACGGCATGGAACTCAGGTACGACGAACTGGTCATCGCCACCGGATCAGCGCCCGTCGCGTCCCCCGTGGCGGGCGCCGGCCGCTGCCTGAGCTACTCCACGATCGACGACGCCGCCAGGATCGACGACGCCGCCAGGATCGGCGACGCCGTCAAGGAAGTGACGCGGGAACTGGGTAGGCGGCCATTGGGGATCCTCGTGGGAACCGGCGCGGCAGCGGGCCAGGCCGAAGCAGTGCTGCGTGCCCGCGGAGTCCGGCCCATCCGCACAACGGTCCGGCCGGCCGCCGTGGTGCACTCCATCGCCGGCGCAGGCCTGACCGCCTCCGGGGTTGTCTTCGAGGACGGCAGCAGCATGAACGGCGACCTGGTTGTCCTGGCCGAAGAGCGGGTTTCCCGCGATGGACTCGCCCTCAGCGCCGGACTCGCTACAGCCCCAAACGGCGGAATCGCCATCAGCAAGGACTTCAGGACATCGGTCTCCGGCATCTGGGCCATCGGTGACGCCGCAGCGTTCGACGGCGTCCGGCTGGGACTGCTGGTCGCCGCGGCTTCTGCCGCCGGTGCCTGCGCCGCACAGCTGATGACCGCTACATCAGCGGCGGAAGGCCTGGCAGCCTGCGTTGCGGAAGGCGTGGCCGCGGGTGTGGCGGAGCGCGTGCCTGCGGCCGCGTAAGCGTCCGCCCGCCGCGACACCCGCTGTGACAAGATGGTCACCTGAACAGCCACGCACTGCGTGGCTCCGGCGGCCCACAAGGCCACATGGAAAGGACCATCATGAGTAACGCAGCCACTCCTACCGACCAAACTGGAGCCGGTACGGTCTCAGCGTCGGGCAACATCGCTTCCTACATCGACCACACGCTGCTCAAGCCCGAGGCCAGCGAGGCGGAGATCCTCAAGGTGTGCGCCGAGGCTGCTGAGTACCGCTTCAAGTCAGTCTGCGTTAATCCCGTCTGGGTCAAGACGGTCAAAACCGCGCTCAAGGGGTCCGGCGTACTGACGTGCTCGGTGATCGGCTTTCCCATGGGTGCCACGCCCAGCGACGTGAAGGCTTTCGAAGCCCGCGGCGCGGTGCTGGACGGCGCTGACGAAATCGACATGGTCATCAACATCGCAGCCGCCCGCGCCGGTGACAAGGGTGCGCTGGTGGACGATATCTCCGCTGTCGCGGACGCAGTCCACGCGGGCGGAGCCATCCTGAAGGTCATCATCGAAACCGCATTGCTCAGCGATGACCAGAAGGTCCTTGCCTGCCAGGCATCCGTTGAAGCGGGGGCGGACTTCGTCAAGACGTCCACGGGGTTCAACGGCGGGGGCGCCACGGCCGAGGACATCGCCCTGATGCGCCGTACTGTAGGCCCCGATCTCGGCGTCAAGGCGTCCGGCGGCGTACGTTCGCTGGCTGACGCGCAGGCTATGATTGCTGCAGGTGCAACACGTATTGGTGCCAGCTCCGGCATTGCCATCGTCAAGGGTGAACAGGGTTCATCCAGCTACTGACGCCGGCCCGGAGCCGCCACAGTTTGAGCCCCGCGGGGCCGAGGAGGAAAGAATGTCCAGCAAGATCACAGAGTCCGGCAACGCCACGGTACAGACCCCCCAGAACGAGAACAGCCTCCTGGGCAGCATCCTTCTGTTTGTACCCATGATGGCGCTGTTCCTGGGCTCCATCTACTCCCTGTCCTTCCTCACTCTCGGCAACCCGTGGCCGATGGCCGTCTGCCTTGGCCTGTTTTTCCTGGCGTTCTGGATCCCGCAGACCATCACCGGCCGTTCCGATTCAGCCGGCGGGAAGTAAGACTCCATAACTCAAAAGGCGGGGGCCCCGGATCATTTCCGGGGCCCCCGCCTTTTAAGTCCTGGACGCCTGGATACTGGCCGCTCGAGGACCGGCCGCGTCAGCCCGCGCCAAGCAGGCGGCTGACCGTGGTCTTTCCGATCGCCATGGCGGCCGGGAAATGTGCTTTCGCCAACGACCAGGCCGCTACGCACATGCCCACCATCGCATAGGCGCTCACCGGGATCAGCACCAGCCACTCGCGCCGGGAACCTGCGCGGCCCAGCAGCGGCAGGGAAAAGGCGCCGTTGGCTTTCCAGACGTCGTTAAGGACCGGCAGCTTCCGGAGGAACTTCGGTGGCTTGATGACGATCGGCCAGAGCAGCGGCACGCCCCCGGTGGTGATCATGTCCCCCACGATGTGGACCACTACCCCGGTCAGCATCGAGACGGGCAGCCAGGTCCACTGCTCCGGCGCGAACCAGGTCACCAGTCCGGCCATGGCCAGGGCAAAGATCCAGTTGCTGATAAATCCGGACTTGGGAAACAGCTTCAGCGCCTTGGCCGCAATGTTGATCATGAACATGCACAGCAGGCCGGCACCCACGGACAGCAGGCCCCAGTCCGTCCGCAGCTGGAACTGCCCGGCCATCATGGCCAGCAGCACAAAGCACGCCGCCCCGAGCACCGAGTGGGTGCCTTGCCGGTGCCCGCCGCTGGCGTTCTCAATACCCACGGCAATCAGGTTGGACAGCGGCGGCAGCGAGTTGGCCACGGTGCTGTGGCGGTGGTCCCAGTCGCACACGAGCGCCGTCCCCGCCGTCGCCATCCCGCCGATGAGGATTCCCGTGGCGTCCAGCGGATACCAGCCCAGCGTGTACGGTCCCGTCGAGGCAATGGCTACCCACGCCGCGGCTCCCGACGCGGCGTGATGTCCTCCCATCAAGCTCTAACCCCTTACTGCCGGAGCGGCAAGTGGTGCGTCGGAGAAGATGTTGCGGATGACTCCATTGGCCCATTCCAGGATTTCGGCGTCCTGCAGGTCGCGGCCGCCGATCCTCGCCGTCTTGGGCTTCGGAATCAGCACCGCGTCCAGGGCCGGCTTTGACTGCGAACCCGGGTACATCCGGGTCAGCCGCATCAGTTTCGACTCCGGCAGCTGCGCCGGGGAGAACTTGATGAAGTTCCCCTGGAGCGCGACGTCGGACAGGCCGGCTTCGCGGGCACCCACCCGGAAGCGGGCCACGGCAATGAGGTTCTGGACCGGCAGCGGCGGCTCACCGTAGCGGTCCACAAGCTCGGCAAGGACCTCCTCGATGGCCTCATAGGTCAACGCGGAGGCCAGCTTCCGGTAGGCCTCCAGACGGAGCCGCTCCCCCGGTACATAATCGTGCGGGAGGTGGGCGTTGACCGGCAGCTCGATCTTCATTTCGGCGGCCTTTTCCTCGGCGTCGCCGCGGAAGTCGGCCACCGCCTCACCCACCAGGCGGATGTAGAGGTCGAAGCCGACGCCCTGGATGTGGCCGGACTGCTCGCCGCCCAGCAGGTTGCCGGCGCCGCGGATTTCGAGGTCCTTCATGGCCAGCTGCATGCCGGCTCCGAGCTCGTTGTGGGTGGCCACGGCCTTGAGGCGTTCCAGGGCCACCTCGCCCAGGGGCTTCTCGGACGGGTACAGGAAGTAGGCATAGGCGCGTTCACGGCCGCGGCCCACCCGGCCGCGGAGCTGGTGCAGCTGGGAGAGGCCGTACTTGTCGGCCCCGTCCACGATCAGGGTGTTGGCGTTGGAGATGTCCAGTCCGGTTTCGATGATGGTGGTACACACCAGGACGTCGAAACGCTTTTCCCAGAAGTCCACGATGATCTGCTCCAGCCGGCTCTCGGACATCTGCCCGTGCGCCACCTCAACACGTGCTTCCGGAACCAGTTCACGGATCTTCGCGGCCGTCCGGTCGATGGTGGACACCCGGTTGTGCACAAAGAACATCTGGCCTTCGCGCATCAGCTCACGCCGGATGGCCGCCGAGGTCTGCTTGTCCGTGTACGGGCCCACGTATGTGAGGACGGGATGGCGTTCCTCCGGCGGGGTGGCCAGCGTGGAGGTTTCCCGGATGCCGGTCAACGACATCTCCAGGGTCCGCGGAATGGGTGTGGCGCTCATGGCCAGCACGTCCACGTTGGTCCGCATTTTCTTCAGTGCTTCCTTATGCTCCACACCGAAGCGCTGCTCCTCGTCCACGATCACCAGGCCCAGATCCTTGAACGCGAAGTCCTTGGACAGCAGGCGGTGGGTGCCGATGACGACGTCAACGGAGCCGCTCTTGACGCCCTCAACGGTCTCTTTGGTTTCCTTGGTTCCCTGGAACCGCGACAGGGCTTTGACCCGCAGGGGGAACCCGGAGAAGCGCTCGGTGAACGTTTCGAAGTGCTGCTGGGCGAGCAGGGTGGTGGGCACCAGGATCGCCACCTGCTTCCCGTCCTGGACCGCCTTGAACGCGGCCCGGACGGCGATCTCGGTTTTGCCGTAGCCCACGTCGCCGGACACCAGGCGGTCCATGGGGATCTCGCGCTCCATGTCCGCCTTGACCTCATTGATGGTGGTCAGCTGGTCCGGCGTCTCCACGTAGGCGAAGGCCTCCTCCAGCTCACGCTGCCACGGAGTGTCCGGCCCGAAGGCATGGCCCTTTGAGGCCATCCGCGCGGAGTACAGCCGGATGAGCTCGCCGGCGATCTCCTTGACGGCCTTGCGTGCCTTGGACTTGGTGCTGGCCCAGTCGGAGCCGCCCATCTTGCTGAGCACAGGGGTATCGCCGCCAACGTAGCGGGTCACCTGGTCCAGCTGGTCGGTGGGGACAAACAGGCGGTCCCCGGGGGCGCCGCGCTTGGACGGGGCGTATTCCAGGACCAGGTACTCGCGGACGCCGTCTCCGCCGCCGGCCACCTTGCGCTGGATGAGTTCGATGAAGCGGCCAATGCCGTGCTGTTCGTGCACCACGGAATCGCCGTTGACCAGCTGCAACGGGTCCACGGCGTTCCGCCGCTTGGACGGCATGCGCCGCATGTCCTTGGTGGAGCCCGCGGAGGTCCGTCCCAACAGGTCCGCTTCGGTGAGCAGCCCCAGCTTGAGGCTGTCCAGGACAAAACCGCGTCCGACGGCGGCAGTGGTCACCTCGATGATGCCCGCCTGCGGCTCCTTCTCAAGGGTGTCCACCCTGGCGCAGGGGATGTCGGCGTCGTGGAAAAGTTCCGCCAGGCGCTGCGCCGGGCCGGGACCCTCCGTGGCCACTACGATCCGCCACTGGTCCCGGACGTGGGAGCCGATGAAGTCCATCATCTCGGCCACATCACCCTGGTACCCGCGCGGTTCGCGGGCGCGGAGGTTCAGGACGTCAATCT
This sequence comes from Arthrobacter sp. UYNi723, assembly GCF_054057635.1. Lineage (NCBI taxonomy): Bacteria > Bacillati > Actinomycetota > Actinomycetes > Micrococcales > Micrococcaceae > Arthrobacter > Arthrobacter sp. UYNi723. The sequence goes on along the minus strand of NZ_JBSRZM010000003.1, from coordinate 148,349 downwards.
CGGGCAGCAGCTCCTCGTCAGTGGCCAGCGACGTGATGGACCACCAGGACACCTCGTGCTCCAGCGAGAAGCTCCGGGTTTCGGCCAAGGAACGGAAGCTGGCTGAGTGCAAAGCTGCCGACGCCTGCGAACTGAGGTCCAGTGGAGCCGTGCCGCCATCCGAGGCCGTGGACCAGGCTGCTTCCAGGAACTCCTCGTTGGTGGCCGCAAGATCATGTGCGCGCCTGCGGACCTTTTCCGGTTCAATGATCACCGAGATGGACCCGGCGGGCAGCTGCTCCACGAACGGGACCATGGCGTCCACCAGCACCGGGGCCAGGGATTCCATCCCTTCCACGGCGATGCCGCCGGCGATCTTCTCCAGCATGTCCGCGGCCGCGGGAAGCTGCGCCTTCAGGGTGGCCGCGCGCGACATCACCGACGGCGTGATGAGGATTTCGCGGCAAGGAGGGGCGTGGAGCTCGGTGGGGTGGTGCACCCCGGGCGCCGACAGCGAGCGCTGGTCGGCCACCGCGAACCAGCGCATCTGGTCCACCTCGTCGCCGAAGAACTCCACACGGATGGGATGGTCCTCGGTGGGCGGGAAGACGTCGATGATGCCGCCGCGGACGGCAAACTCGCCACGGCGGGTGACCATGTCCACGCGTGCGTAGGCGGCATCGGCAAGGCTCCGCACCACGCTGGAGAACGGCATGTCCTGTCCCACCTTCAGGGTGACCGGAACCAGGTCACCCAGCCCGGCGACGATCGGCTGGACCACCGCGCGGACCGGTGCCACCACTACACGCAACCGGCCCGCCGTCGAACTTTCCGGGTGCGCCAGGCGGCGCAGGACGGACAGCCGGCGGCCCACGGTGTCCGAGCGGGGCGAGAGCCGTTCGTGCGGCAGGGTTTCCCAACTGGGGAACTCGGCCACTGAATCGGCCGGCAGGTAAGCGCGCAGGGCCGCTGTCAGATCCTCCGCTTCGCGTCCCGTAGCGGTGACCGCCAGAACTACAGGAGGGAGCCCGCCGTCGGGAGTTCCTTCGTCGGAGCCGGCGTCCAGGCCGTCTGCCATTTCCGCCAGCAGGACGGCGCGGAGTCCGGCTGGCGCGCTGATCTGGTAGTCCTGGCCCCGGACGTCAAAACCCCTGGCCGCCTCCGCCTGGACCCGCGCGAACGTCTGGTCTTCTGCCAGGACACGGCGCAGTCCGGTCAGCGAGGGACCACCGTTGGACGGGCCAGGATGGGACGGGCCAGTGGGGCTCATGGCGGAAACTCCTGTGGGTTCAAGGAAAAAGCAGGCAACACGAAAGCCCGAAATTCATTTCGAATCCCGGGTCATCCCAGCCTACCCCTGCCCAGGGGCCCGCCGGGCACCCCGTTGCTAAGCTTGCTGAGGAAGCGCGCCTGTTGCGCGCCTCCGCCTGCCTGCCTGCCTGCCTGCCTGAGGAGCTTTCAGTGAGCGATAGCAATAGTCCGAGCGACGCTCCCCCCACCGTGGCGCCGGGGACGGCACGAACCGTCCTGGTGACCGGCGCCACCGGCTACATCGGCGGCCGCATGGTCCCCCGGCTGCTGGAGGCCGGGCACACCGTCAAGGTCCTGGTCAGGACCCCGGCAAAGATCGCCGGCGTGCCGTGGCTGGGCAAGGTTGAGGTCATCGAGAGCAGTCTCGACGACGGCGGAGCCCTGGAGCAGGCGCTGGCCGGCGTCGACGTGCTCTACTACCTCGTCCACTCCATGGCCTCCGGCGCCGGCTTCGAGTCCAAGGAAAAGGCCATGGCGGAAACGGCGGCCAGAGCCGCTGCCGCCGCCGGCGTAGGCCGGATCGTCTACCTGGGCGGCCTGCACCCGGCCAACGTGGAACTGTCCACTCACATGCGGTCCCGGGAAGCCGTGGGAAAGGTGTTCCTGGACAGCACGGTGGACGCGGTGGTCTTCCAGGCCGGGGTGGTGATCGGTTCCGGGTCCGCGTCCTTCGAAATGATCCGCCACCTGTCCGAAGCGCTTCCGCTGATGCCGGCCCCGAGCTGGGTGCGCAACAAGATCGAGGCAATCGCCGTCCGGGACGTGCTGCACTACCTTGTGGGCGCCGCATCCTTGGACGGGCCCGTCAACCGCACCTTCGACATCGGCTGCCGGCAGGTCCTGAGCTACGCGGGCATGATGAAGGAATACGCCGCCGAGGCCGGGCTGCCGTACCGGGTGGTGCTGGCTCTGCCCATTCCCGCCCCGAGGCTCGCCGGCGTGTGGGTGGCCCTGACCACGCCCATCCCGCTGTCCATGTCGCTCCCGCTCGTCGAGTCGCTGCAGCACGATGCCGTGTCCCGCGAACACGACATCGACGCCCATATCCCGGTGCCGGCGGGCGGCCTGACCCCGTACCGGCGGGCCGTTGCCCTCGCCCTGGGCAAGGAGCGTGACGGCCAAGTGGAAACCACATGGTCAAATGCCGGGGCCGACGCCGATCCGCTGCCCAGCGATCCGGACTGGGCAGGCCACACGGTCTACGTGGATGAACGGACCTTCCACGGCGAAGTTGATCCCGCCGACGTGTGGACCATCATCGAAGGAATCGGCGGCCGGAACGGCTGGTATTCCCTGCCGCTGGCATGGCGGGTACGTGGCTGGCTGGACAAGCTCACCGGCGGCGCGGGCCTGCTGCGGGGACGAAGGCACCCCGGCACCCTGGCCTCGGGCGAAGTGGTGGACTGGTGGCGCGTGGAACGGATCGATCGCGGAAAACAGTTGCGCCTCCGCGCGGAGATGCGCGCCCCCGGACGTGCTTGGCTTGAACTGTCCGTAGAACCTGACGGGACGGGCAGCCGCTACCGGCAGCGGGCCATTTTCTTCCCCAAGGGCCTCAGCGGAAAGCTCTACTGGCTTGCCGTGCTGCCCTTCCACAGCCTCATATTTCCGGCGATGGCACGGAACATCACCACGGCGGCGCAGAAAATCGCCAGCGCCGACAGCGCGGAGGCCGGTTCCAACAACACGCAAGGCTCCCCGTAGGATGTGGGGAGCAAAAAGCGTTCTGACCTACACATCACTGGAGGACCCATGGCACTGAGTGCAACCACTACCCTTCCGCACGCCGTCGACAGCGTCGCTGCCGTCTTTATCAACGAGGACTTCCAGCGGCACACGAGCCAATTCGTTGGCGGCACACTTGAATCCTTCGAGGTGGCCGGAGACGTTGACGGAGTATTCAGCACCACCTCGGTCCGTACGCTGCCCACCACCCGGCTGCCGGAGATCGCCCGCAAGTTCGTGGGCGAGAAGCTCACGGTGACGCAGGTGGAGAACTGGGACGCCCCGGCGGCCGACGGCTCCCGCCAGAGCAACATCACGCTGAAGATCGCCGGCGCCCCCCTTGATGTGACCGCGGTCCAGCGGCTCGTCGCGGAGGGCGGCAGCACGCGCATTGAACTCGAAGGCAACGTGACCTCCTCCGTTCCGTTCCTGGGCGGCAAGATCGCCGAGGCAGCTGAGCCCATGGTGGCCAAGGCCCTGAACATCCAGTCACAGCAGGCCCAGGCCTGGCTCGAAAGCCACTAAGGCCATGCAGCTCCCCCTGTTTGCGGGCGTGGTCCTGATCATCGCCGGCCTCTGGTCCCTGGTGGTCTGGCCGCAGTTCCTGCGCCGCGTGATGAAGGATCCCAGGGCGCAGGACGCCGCCGGCAAGGCCACAAAGTTCCTCACCGTCCACGTGGTGCTGGTCAGCATCTCGATGGTGCTGGGCGCTGCCACGGCCGTGATCGGGGTTATGGGCCTGCTCGGGTAGGCTGGTCACAGGTGCGCCGGGAAGTCTGGTCGGCAATAGTTTTGCCGACCCCTTAATTCCAGGAGCCACCCATGGCCAAGCACCCTTCCCGCCCCGCCTTCGCTGCTAAGGTCCTCAGCCGCTCAAGCTACCCTGAATTCCTGCGGATCTCAGAGATCCTCAGGCTGGAAACAGCCGGCGGTGCCCTCCTGTTGCTGGCCACAGCCGCGGCCCTCATCTGGGCCAACTCGCCGGCGGCTGAGGGCTACTTTACGCTGCGGGACCTGAAATTCGGTTACGAACCCTGGCACCTCCGGCTCTCCCTGGGGCAATGGGCCTCCGACGGTCTCCTGGCCATATTCTTCTTCCTGGCCGGCCTGGAACTCAAGCGGGAGTTTGTCTCCGGTGAACTCCGCAAAGTGTCCAAGGCGGTGGTTCCGGTGGCCGCGGCCGTGGGCGGCGTGGCAGTTCCGGCTCTGATCTACACGCTGGTCAATCTCGGCTCGGGAACGGAGGCGCTCAGGGGCTGGGCCATTCCCACAGCCACCGATATCGCCTTTGCCCTGGCCGTGCTGGCCGTCATCAACACCCACCTGCCTGCGGCCCTCCGGACCTTCCTGCTCACCTTGGCCGTAGTGGATGACTTGCTGGCCATCGGCATCATCGCCTTCTTCTACTCGTCCGGACTGCAGCCGCTCTTCCTGTTGGCGGCACTGGTTCCGCTGGGGCTGTTTACCCTGCTGGCCCAGAGGAGGGTCCGTAGCTGGTACCTGTTGCTGCCGCTGGCCGCCGCCACTTGGGGACTCGTGCACGCTTCCGGTATCCACGCCACAGTGGCCGGTGTACTCCTGGCGTTTGCCGTGCCGGTGCTGGCGTCGCGGAAACGCGGTGAGGCGGGTTCCGGTATGGCTGAGTCCTTTGAACACCGGCTCCGCCCGCTTTCGGCAGGTTTTGCCGTCCCGGTCTTCGCCTTCTTTTCCGCCGGAGTTGCCGTGGGCGGCCTCGACGGTTTCCGGTCGGCCCTGGCGGATCCGGTGGCGCTGGGAATTGTGGCTGCGTTGGTGGTCGGCAAAACGATTGGCGTGTTCGGTACTACCTACCTGATCACTAAGACCACCAGGGCAAAGCTCGACGACGGCCTCGCCTGGATCGATGTTGCCGGCCTTGCGCTGTTGGCCGGGGTGGGCTTCACTGTGTCGCTGCTGATCGCCGAGCTGAGCTTCGGTGCGGGCTCCGCCCACGATGACCACGCGAAGGTTGCCATCCTCACCGGGTCACTGGTGGCCGCCCTGCTCGCCGCCATGGTGCTCCGGCTGCGGAACCGGCATTACCGCGCAGTGGAACTTGCGGAACGGCATGATGCTGACGGTGACGGCATCCCGGACGTTTTCGAGCACCGGGGCTGACAGCGGCGCGGACCGGCCTCGGCCCGGCCTCGGCCCGTGCGGGCCTAGGCTGCCTGGTTCAGGGCGTCCTCGGCGGCCACCCAGGAAATCATGGCGCACTTAACGCGCGCGGCGTAGCGGGCCACACCCTCGAAAGCCGCGGCGTCGCCCAGAATCTCGGGATCGGCGTGGATCTTCCCGCGCGAGCGGAGCACTTCGCGGAAGGTGCCGATGACGGCGTGGAGCTCGTCCACGGTCATTCCCTCCGCGAGTTCGCTGAGGACCGACGCCGATGCCATCGAGATGGAACACCCTTCGCCGTCCCAGGAAATCTGCGCCACCTTGCCGTCTTCCACAGCCACCCGCAGCGTGACTTCGTCGCCGCAGACCGGGTTGAGTTGGTGGGACTGGCCCGTGGACGCCCCCGCCGGCGCGGCGATGCCTGCCAGTCCGCTGCCGTGACGGGTTTTGGAATGGTCAAGGATGATCTGCTGATACAGCTGGTCAAGGCTCATGGTGGTGTACCTTCGGTGATCGCGCTAGACGCGGAAGTAGGAGCGGACCCCGGCGACGGCTTCCAGGAAGGCATCGACGTCGTCGGTGGTGTTGTACAAGTAGGCGCTTGCCCTGGTGGTTGCGGTCAGGCCCAAGCGGCGGTGCAGCGGCTGGGCGCAATGGTGACCCACGCGGACGGCGATGCCCCGGGAATCCAGGAACTGCCCGACGTCGTGCGCGTGCACGCCGTCGACGTGGAACGCGGCAAGGCCGATCCGTTCCTGTCCGGCGGCGGGGCCCAGCACGCGGATGCCGGGAATGGACTCCAGCCCCGCCACCATCCGCTGGCCGAGCTCCGCTTCCCAGCGGTGCACGCGGTCCAGGCCGGTTTCCGTGAGGTAGTTGGCTGCGGCGGCCAGGGCAACGGCCTGCGAGATGCGCTGGGTGCCGGCCTCGAAGCGCTGCGGCGCGGGCAGGTACTCGGCCCGTTCCATGGTCACCGTGGTGATCATGGAACCGCCCGTGAGGAACGGTGGCAGCACGTCCAGGAGGTCCTGCTTGCCGTAGAGGACCCCGATTCCGGTAGGCGCCAGCATCTTGTGGCCGGAGAACACGGCGAAGTCGACGTCAAGCCCCTTGACGTCCAACGGCAGGTGCGGTGCCGACTGGCAGGCGTCCAGGACCACGAGGGCTCCGGCCTGCCGCCCCAGCGCAACCAGTTCCTGTACGGGATTAATTGTGCCCAACACGTTAGAGGCGTGGGTGAACGCGAGGACCTTAGTCCTGCTTCCCAGGATCTCGGCCGCAATATCCAGCCGCAGGGCACCGGCGTCGTCGATGGGGATGTAACACAGCGTGGCGCCGGTGCGGAACGCCAGTTCCTGCCAAGGGATCAGGTTGGCGTGGTGCTCCATTTCGGTCACCACGATCTGGTCACCCGGGCCCACTGCGAGGTCTTTCAGCCGGGCGTCGCCGCGCCCCTGCGCCGCCCACAGCGCGGCGTTGGACAGGGCGTAGCTGAGCAGGTTCAGGCCTTCGGTGGCGTTGGAGGTCCACACCGTTTCCGTGTAGCCGGCACCGATGAAGTCCGCTATGGTCTCGCGGGCACCTTCGAACACCTCTGTTGCTTCCACGGCAAGGTAGTGGGCCCCGCGGTGCACGGCAGCGTTGCGCTGTTCGTAAAACTCCTGCTCAGCTTCGATGACACTGCGCGGGTTTTGCGAGGTGGCGCCCGAATCGAGGTACACCAGGCGCTGGCCGTTCACCAGCTGGCCAAGTACGGGGAAGTCGTTTCGAATCCTGAGGACTTCGGCGTTATCCATGGCCGGCACTGCGCGTTCCAGCGTGGCAGGCGTTGATACTAGGGCCAAAGCTAACTCCTTGAGATGCCAATGGATTGACACTCAATTGTCCCACAACACCACTATGGCGGTGGCCCGGTGGGCAACCGCCACAGCAGCTCCGGGCTTCAGCCCGCGGAAGTGAGGGCCGGCGACGGCTGGGGGGAGAGTCTCGGTCTCAGAAGACTCTGACGTCGCCGGCCCCGCTTCGATCCAGCCCCAGGGGCCGGAAGTTTGCTTCAAAATGAGGCCTGAAAGTCTGTTGGCCGGTCCGCGGTTTTGGTGGCTCCGTGTTTTCCTGCCGCACTAAGTCAATCGCATGCTGAAGCTCAGCACACGAGTAGGCAGTACTCTACTTTTTTGCGCCGGGGCTACGCGTTTCCGGACGTCCGTACGCAAGGTCCCGGACGCATGGCGTCCGTACGCAGGCCTAGTTAGGAAGGGCTGAAGCCAGTTCGTCGCGGCTCCGCACGCCGAGTTTGACGTACGTGCGGTAGAGGTGCCCCTCCACAGTACGCACGGACACCATGAGCCTTTGTGCGATCTCCCGGTCGGTGAGACCTTTCACGGCGAGCTCTACGATGTCCTGTTCCCGGCGGGTGAGGTGCACGCTGGGTGCTGCGGCGATGAAGTGGCCTTCCCGGAACCGCTCGCCCAGTTCGTGGTCGCACTTCTCCCGCAGGGCCACCGCCTGACGGGCCCGCCGGCGCTCACCGGAGATCTCAAGGACGGTGCTCGACCGCGCGTAGGCTTCCCGGGCAAGGTTAACGAATCCCGCGCCTTCAAGCATGGCTGCCGTTTCCATGATGGAATCGGCGTCCTCGGACTCCCAATGCCCCGCCAGGGTGAGCATTGCCGCGGCCCACCGGCCTTCGACGCTCCCCGCCAGTGAGTGGACCAGCGGGATCACGGAATGGTCTCCCAGGTCCCAGCAGAGAGCCAAGAGTTCCAGAAGTGTGCCGGCCCGGGTGGTCACCTCGGGCGTGGTGGCCAGTGTGTGGAGGCGCGCCAGGCCTTTTCCGTCATGCGCCACATACTCCGATGCCGCTGCCGCGTACGCCCTCGCAAGGAGTCCGTAGCCGGTGGAGCCCTGCGGTGAATCCTTGTAATCCAGCTCAAGCCGGCCGGCCTGGGCGGCGTCGCCGAGCCTCGCCGCTACATAAAACGCCAGCCCGGAACCAAACCGGAACATCTGCAGCGGATCGTTGAGCCTCAGGGTCTCCACCGCCGGCAGCAGCGTTTGGTAGGCGCGTTCCATCCGCCCCTGCCGCAGGAGCGAGTAGCCACGGAGCACCTCGAGGCTGCCGCCGAAATAGGCGACACCCCGCGGCTGCCCGGCAGCATAGTTCGCCAACTCCCGTTCCGCCGAGTCCCACTCCCCCATGGCCAGGTAATCTGCCACCAGGCGGCCCAGGACAAATTCATTGAAGAAGAACACCCCACCCTGCAGTGAGGGAAGTTCCGAGACTGCCAGCAATGCGGCATCCAGCCCCTGGACGGCCCGTCCGGCCGGGGCGAGCGAATGGGCCAGCAGCGCCAGGCCCACCGCACGCAGGGCGTCGTCCGTGGCATCGCCGGCGCGGCTGCTCCGAAGTTCCTGGACCTCGGCCTCCAAGGCCTGGTGGTTGCCTGCTTCGCAAAGTTCCAGCAGGCGAAGCAAGCGCTCCTGCCAGGGCCCGGCCGGCGCACCGGCGGTCTCTTGGGAATCCGGCGGCACAGCATCCGGGCCAGCCGTCATGGCGCCTGCGCCCTGAAGCGCTTCACGGGAATCGGCCGCGAATACTGACAGCGGCGTTCCCAGAGCCTGGTGTGCCATGGCCCTGAGCATCAGGACCGGAACAGCCCAGGCACCGTTCCCCAGTTGCAGCCAGCATCCGTCCAGGAGCTTGGCCGCACCCGCAAAGTCGCCTTCATTGAATAAGGCGCGTCCCTGGACTGCCTGTGCCTGCGGCACGAGGTCCGGGTCCGCGACCTTCGCCGCCATCATCCGGCTGCTCCGGTTCCGGGAGTGGACCAAGGCAGTGCCGGCCGCCTCAAGCAGCTCGGGATCGGATATTTTCAATCCACATTCAAGGGCCCATTCCACGGCCCTCATCCTGCCTTCAGACCCTTCGGGAGCGGTTCCCAGCTGATCCCGGATCTTTTCAAGCAGCTGTAGGCTCCGGGACACCGAGATACTTGTGCGGAGCGCCTCGCCGAACACGGAGTTCCAGATCCGGAGATCGGCTGGAATGCCGGAACTTTCCACCATCATCTGCTGGTCCAGCAGCGTGCGAACTACTTCAGCGCCAAAAATATCCTCGATCACCTTCCGGCTCACGGGCCCGGCGAGGGCGACAAGTTTCAGGACTTCCTGCTCTTCCGGGCTGCGGCGGAGCATGTCCTTCACCACCACCTCGGCGAGCCTGGGTCCGTCGGCAGGCAACGGGCCCAGCAGCATCCAGATCCCGTTCCGCTTTGCGAGTTCGCCCCGCTCTGCGGCATCATGCAGCAAGGCATCAAGAATCCGCGGATTTCCGCCAGACGCGCTCCAGATTGTGTCAATGGTTCCGGAGGGGATTGTTCCATCAAGTGCGTGGGAGAGGACTTCCTCGACCTGCTCCCGGTTCATGGGTCGGAGATCCACACGGTCAGCCAGGCCGTCATACCAGAGCTGAGCGAGCGGCTGGGGCAGCCCGGGCCGCGGCCTTCCGGCAGCAAGCACTGTGGCCCATCCAGCGGAGATCATGTCGGCCACGATGCTGGCCGTTGCCTCGTCCAGGTGATGGGCGTCATCCATCATCAGAAGCAACGGGGTATCCCTGCCGGCTTTCAGCTTCTCAAAGTACCTCCACACGGACCGCAGCACAGCCACCGAAGACACGGAGTCTTCGGCCGTCAGCTCCGCCGTGTAGGGCGCCAAAACTCCAAAGGGAACGCCGGACAGCGACGAACTTCCATGGATCTGAACAATGATCATCTCCTGGGAAAGCCGCTCGGTGATGGCCTCGGTCAGCGTTGATTTCCCGATGCCCGGGCCAGCCATGAGGAACACGGCCTGGCTCGTGCGGCTGCGAATGATGTTGCAGATCCGGTCCAGCGGCTCACGCCGGCCCGTGAGCAGTCGATATGGCGTTCCCTGTTTGGCAGCGTGGCCGTTAGACGAGTCCAGTCAGATCACCCCTGGATGTAACTCCGAGCTTGGTAAAGACCTGGTAAAGGTGCCCTTCCACAGTGCGCACGGACACGCCCATCTCCACGGCGATATCGCGGTTGGACGCGCCCCGGCCGGCCAGCCGCGCGATCTGCCTCTCCCTGGCGGTCAGCAGCGGGCTGCCGCTGCTCGGCACGATCGGCAGGCTTGCCACGGTGGCTGCGAGGATGTCCAGTCGGGCCTGTGCAGTCCTGGCGGAAACCGAGTCACCGGCCTGCCGGGCGTAGTCAACGGCCAGCGCCATGCACCGGGCCTCAACGGCATCCAGTTCCAGGGTGGCCGCCAGTTCCCCGCCGGCAAGCAACGTCTTGGCGTCGTGGGTGCGGCTGCCCACGGCGACAAGCCGCGAAATTTCCGCCAAGGGGCCCTGGCGTTGCCCGGCCACTTGTTCCATCAGCCGGAAGTCCGCTTCCGTGCCGTTGACGGTGGCTCCGAGCAGGCTGATCCCGGCCAGGGTGAACCTGCCTGCTGCGATGTCACGGCGGGCTGACTGCTTGAGGCGGGTGGCTGCGTCATTGTCCCCCAGCCATCGGGCGGCCATGTCAGCGCAGAATTCAGTGCGGCTCCGGGTGGCATGGTCAGCGGCACCTGCCGTCCGCTGCAGCCGGTCAAGATACTGCCGGGACTGCCCGGCATTGCCGATCTGCGCATACGCGAAGGCGATGGCGGCGTAGGCGGCGCGGAGCAGGCTCCGGACGGGCCGCAGTTCCAGCTGTGCAGCGGCCGAGAGCAGCGAATCAAGGGCAACGGCGCCGCGGCCCGAGTACACGTAGGCGATGCCGGCCGCTAGCTCCGCGGCGGCGCTCCGGTAAGGGAGCCGGTGGAACTCGCGCGCGGAAGGCGGATCCAGGAGGTCGATGCACCGGCGCCATTGCCCTGCCATCAGGAGCACGTTGTACGCCCGGCCGGCGAACCTCTCGCGCAGCCCCACGATCTCGGCGGCGTCCGAGATCTGCCCGCCCAGCTGCCTCATCAGGCTCAGGGCGTCCATTTCCCGCCCGGCCATGGACAGGGCGCTCATGAGGATCACCGCTGAGTTCATCCTGAACCAGGTGTCGGGATTCTGCCCGGGGTCCGCAGCGGCTTCCAGTGCGGGCAAGGCGGAGGCGTAGTCCCCCACAAAAGCCTGGTACTCGAATTCGCTGAGGCTGATCCGGTTGGCCGCAGCAGCCAGCGGCTCCGGCCAGCCCTTCGCGATTCCTGGCTCCACGCCCAGCCGCTCCCGTGCCGTCTGCAGCAGCGCCGGCACCCGGGCGGTGTGTTCGGGGAGCCAGACCATGACCCGAGATTTGGCCTCGACCACCCGGGCGAACTCCTCAACGTCCAGGTTGTCCAGCTGGGGCTGGGAAATATCGTCCAGTGCTGCCATGGCCTGCACCGGGAGGTCCATGAGCAGGTACGCTGCCGCTTTCTGCCGCTGGGCAGGCACCCACTGAGGGTCATTCCGCTTCAGCGTGTCGGCATACTTGAGGGCAAAATGAGGGTCAAAGAGCTGCACTGCGGCTTCGGCGGCGGCCAGCGCCATGGCCGGACTCAGCTCGGCCTCGCATTCCTGGGTCCAGGCGCCGAACGCCATCAGTTCTTCCACCGTCATCGTGGCAGGGTCAGGTTCCTTGCCGCCCAGGAGCAGGCTCCGCAGTTCCCTTCGCCGAGTGATGCTGAGCCAGGAGCGGACAACGTCGCCGAGGTACTTTTCACGCAGTGAAACCCATCGGTTGTCCGAGGAATCGATCTCCAGCAGGCCCGAATCCTCCATGTCCGCCACCACACCGGCACCGTACACTTTGGTCAGCCTGGACAGTTCCACGCTGCGGGCGCACGAGAGCATCTCGATGACATCCCGTTCCTCCGGAGACTTCCGGGTCCACTGGGACCGGACGATGTCGTCGAGGCTGGCCGCGCCGTCGAGCACCACCTTGTCCCGAAGAGTCCAGACGGAGTCCGACAGAACCAGGTTCCCCGAATGCTGCTGCTCGGTTACAAGCGCTTTCAGGAGCAGGGGGTTGCCGCCAACCATGGTGTGGAAAGTGCTGACCAGGGAGGCCGAAACGCGGTGGCCCAGCAGGGAAAGCAGCACCTGGCGGGTCTGCAGCTCATTGAGGTTGTCCAGCCTGACCTCGGTGAGCCGGCGGTCGTTGAGGAGCCAGTGGAAGTCGGCCGGAAGATCACTGACCATGGGTGCCACGGCCACCATGCGGGCGGTCCCGGTCAGGAGGATGTTGAGCAGGACGCCAGCGCTCATATCATCAAAGCTGCCGGCGGTGTCCAGGGTGATGACACACTGGCGCCCCGCGGCATCGCTTTTGATGAGGGACGTAATGCCACGGAGGATGGCTGTGGGCGACCCCATGTACGCCTGGGGAAGACGCGCCAGCAGGAAAGCCAGGCAACCGTAGGGTGTTGTGCCGGACGACGGTCCGCTGCGCAGCTGCAACGTCCAGATATCCGGGCCAAGCTCGGCGACGGCTGTCCTGGCCAAGGATGACTTACCTACACCGCGTCCGCCGGTGATGACGACTCCCAGGGAGTCGAGGCTGGTCAGGGCGGTACGGACCGCTTCGAGGTTGGCGCTCCGCGCGGGCACGGACCATCGCTGCGGCTCTGACACGCCTGCAGTGTCGGTGCGCAGCTCAAGGTCGTTGAGCGGTGACCCACGTCCCCAGCTGAGTGGCTCGATTGACATGAACTTGTCCCCTACATCCCACTAAAGCGGGATAAGCCCCATCGCTCCCCCACTTAAGAAGAAGACTACCCCTTGGCACACGCAGGTAAACAGGGACAGGCGGTTTTAAGTTTTATTGCTGAACGTCTGACCTGGCCGGATGGAACTTCTGCTGGGCCGCAGTCAGTCCTTCCCTGACCAGCATCTCCACCGCATCAGCCGCCTCATCGAGCAGGAACGGAAGGTCCTTGCGCTCTGCAGTGCCAAAATCGCGCAGGACATAGTCTGCAGTGTCCATCCGCCCTGGAGGGCGGCCCACGCCCACCCGTACCCGCAGGTAATCCTTGGTGGCCAGCGCCTTGGACATGTCCCTGAGGCCGTTGTGGCCGCCCTCACCGCCGCCGCATTTCAGCTTTATCGTGTTGAACGGAATATCAATCTCATCGTGCACCGCGACAACATGGTCAGGATCAATGCCGTAAAAATTTGCCAGGCCGGCCACCGGGCCGCCGGAAACATTCATGTAGCTCATCGGCTTGGACAGCACCACCCGGGGGCCGCCGATCCCCAGCCGTCCTTCGAGCACCTGGGCGCGTGCCTTGTGGGTTTTGAACTTGCCACCCATCCGGCCCGCGAGTTCGTCCAGGACCATCTGGCCGACATTGTGCCGGTTGCCCTTGTATTCGGCCCCGGGGTTTCCGAGGCCAACGATCAGCCAGGTGTCAGTCATTATTCAATCCTAAGGTGGTCCGGACATGGCTGTGGCCGGACCCCGACAGGGCCCGGCCACAAATCAAACGGTGCCGTTACTACTCGCCTGCGACTGCGGCTGCGGAGTCAGCCTGTGCCTCTTCCTCAGAGACCTCAGTGGCCTCGGAGATGTGGACAACCAGTGCGTCGGCGTCGGCCAGCAGGACCGAACCCTTCGGCAGGACCAGGTCGGAAGCGTGGATGTGCTGTCCGGCGGAGCGGCCTTCGATGTCGACCTCGATGGCGGTGGGCAGGTGGGTTGCCTCGGCCTCAAGGGAGATGACGGTGAGTTCCTGGTTGAAGACGCTGCCCGGAGCCAGTTCGCCAACGATGTGAACCGGGATGTCCACGGTGACTTTCTCGCCCTTGATGACGGTCAGCAGGTCGATGTGCTCGATGATCTGCTTGATGGGGTCGCGCTGGACGTCCTTGACCAGGGCCAGGTGCTCTTCGCCGTTGACGTCCAGGGACAGGAGGGCGTTGGCTTTGCGGACTGCCAGCGTGGTGGCCTTGGCCGGAAGCGTGATGTGGATCGGCTCGGCGCCGTGGCCGTAGATGACGGCGGGGATCAGGTTGGCCATGCGCGCGCGGCGGGCGAAGCCCTTGCCGAATTCGGTGCGTACTTCTGCTGCGAGCTTCTGCTCAGACATGTGTATCTCCTCGGAAGACTAAAAGGTGTTCAGCAAGGGCGGAGGTCTGTTACGACCTTCAACGCCGGGCGGCCGTGAGGCGGCCCTTCCAGAAGGGAGATTCAGACCCAGTCGATAACGGAGACCTGCAGTCCGGTTTCCCGGATGCTCTCCCTCGCCAAGGTATCGTGAAAAAGCTTACCAGCGCCGGGCCAAATTACTGAAAACGGCGGTGGTTGAGCCTGATTGCAGTAGTTGAGCCTGTCGGGTTTCGACGGTCCCCACCAGCCCCCTAAGCTCGCAAGCTCGCTCAGGGAACCCTGCTGGCGTGGGCCCATCCCAGTGTCGTCAGGCGTTGCCGTCGAACAGGCTGGTGACCGAACCGTCGTCGAACACTTCGCGGATGGCGCGGGCGATCAGCGGTGCGATGGACAGCACCGTCAGCTGCGGGAACTGCTGATTCGCAGTGAGGGGCAACGTGTTGGTGACCACCACTTCGCGGGCGCCGGACTCGGATAGCCGCTGGGCCGCGGGCTCGGAGAAGACAGCGTGCGTCGCGGCGATGATGACGTCCTTCGCCCCGGCGTTCTTCAGGACCTGGACCGCTCCGGAAATGGTGCCGCCGGTGTCGATCATGTCGTCGATCAGGACGCAGGTCCGGCCCTCGATCTGGCCAACAACGGTCTTGGAGACGGCCTGGTTGGGAACGGTGAGGTCACGGCTCTTGTGCACAAACGCCAGCGGCGCTCCGCCCAGGCGTTCGGCCCACTGCTCCGCGACGCGCACGCGGCCCGTGTCCGGGGACACCACCGTGACGTTGTCGGCGGCGACGCGGGTACGGATGTAATCGGCCAGGAGCGGGATGGCCATGAGGTGGTCCACAGGCCCGTCGAAGAAACCCTGGATCTGCGAGGTGTGCAGGTCAACGCTCATGATGCGGTCAGCGCCGGCGGTCTTGTACAGGTCCGCCACCAGGCGGGCGGAAATAGGCTCGCGTCCGCGACCCTTCTTGTCCTGCCGCGCATACGGGTAGAACGGGGACACCACGGTGATGCGCTTGGCGGAGGCCCGCTTCAGCGAATCGATCATGATCAGCTGTTCCATGAGGTGGTTGTTCAGCGGAGCCGGGTGGGCCTGGATGACGAACGCGTCGGTTCCCCGGACGCTTTCGCCGGCGCGGACGTAAATCTCCCCGTTGGCGAAGTCGTAGGCATCCACGGGCAGCAGCTCGGTACCCAGCTCCTTGGCGATTTCCCGCGCCAGTTCGGGGTGCGCCCGCCCAGCGGCAAGCACTAGCTTCTTCTCGCCGCGTGCCGTAATTTCGCTCATTATCGCTGGTCCTCTTCTGTCGATGCTGGGGTATGTGAGGAATCTGAGGCGGCGGCCTGCGCCAGTTCCGCCGAGCGTGAGCCGGGGCGGTTGGCCACAACCCAGCCCTCGTCGTTGCGCTGCGCTGCAACGGACACGACGAGCGCCCCTGCCGGGACGTCCTTGCGGATCACCGCGCCGGCGCCGCTGTAGGCACCGTCCCCCACGGTGACCGGTGCAACAAAGACTGTGTTGGAACCTGTGCGGACGCCCGAGCCGATCACCGTGCGGTGCTTCTTCTCGCCGTCGTAATTGGCCGTGATGTTGCCGCAGCCAATGTTGGTGTCCTCGCCGATTTCTGCGTCGCCGGCGTAGCCGAGGTGGGAAAGTTTAGAGCCGCGGCCAATCGTGACGTTCTTGGTTTCGTAGAACGCACCGATCTTGCCGGTGTCGCCAAGCACTGTGCCGGGACGCAAGTATGTGAAAGGGCCGACGGCGGCGTCCGCGCCGATCACAGCACCGGAACCGTGAGTGCGGGTCACTTTGGCGCCCTCGCCGATGCGGACATCGGTCAGGGTGGAGTCGGGGCCGACGACGGCGTCCCTCGCCACGGTGGTGGCGCCGTGCAGCTGCGTGTTCGGCAGGATGCGGACGTCCTCATCCAGGGCGACGGTGGAATCGATCCAGGTGGTGGCGGGGTCAACCACTGTGACGCCGGCGCGCATCCAGGCTTCAACGGTGCGGCGGTTCAGTTCCGCGCCGAGGGCGGAGAGCTGCACACGGTCGTTGGCGCCCTCCACCTGCCAGCGGTCTTCGGTGACCACGGCGGCAACCCGACCGCCCGACTGCCGCGCGAGGCCCAGCACGTCGGTGAGGTACTTTTCGCCCTGCGAATTGTCGGTGGTGATGTGGACCAGCGCGTCACGTAGGACATCAGCGTCGAAGGCGTAGATCCCGGAATTGACCTCGCGGATCAGGCGTTCGGTTTCCGTTGCATCCTTGTGCTCGCGGATGCCGGTCACGGAGCTGTCATCACCGCGGAGAATGCGTCCGTAGCCTGTGGCATCATCCAGCAGCGCGGTGAGCACGGTGACGGCATTGGCCTCCCGCTCATGTGTGGCCACCAGGTCCGCCAACAGGCTGCCGGTCAGGAGCGGAACATCACCGTAAGTGACCACGACGGTGCCTGCGAGTTTTTCCTGGGCGTCCAGTGCCTGCACGGCCACCTCAACGGCGCGGCCGGTGCCGGGGACGTCGTCCTGGTCCACGATCAGGGCTTCGGGGTCCAGCTGGTTCAGGTGGCGGGCAACCAGATCCCGCTCGTGGCGGACCACCAGGGCCAGCCGTCCGGGGTTAATGCTGCGGGCTGCCAGCAGGGCGTGGCCCACCATGGACCGGCCGCCGATTTCGTGCAGGATCTTCGGGGTACGGGATTTCATCCGGGTACCGGCGCCTGCTGCCAGAACAATGACGGCGGCTGGGCCGGTATTCTCGGGGATCACGTACGGGTTCTCCTTGCTTGGTTGCGCGTTGCGCTGGGCGCGGTGCCTGTCCGGCCAAAATTCACGGCGGGGCACCGAGTTCATCCTACTGGACGGTCTTCGCACAGCAGTTCCGCCCATAGGATTCGAACCTATACTCCACGGCTCCAAAGGCCGGGGTGCTGCCATTACACCAGGGCGGACCATGCCACAGGCGCAAAGGCCAAGGCACAAGTATTTATTTTGCCATGGCTTCAGGGCAGCCCGCGACATTGGCAGGAATCACGGCAGCCAGGCCAGTGCACCGCCACCGGTTCCAACTGTTTCAGCAGCGCTAGGGCATGATGGAAATGTGAGCAACAACCCACCCCGGACACGGATGACAGGCGTACAGCGGCGCAGCCAGCTGGTCGACGTCGGCCGTGGCCTTTTTGCCGCTCGCGGGCTCGACGGGACCACCATTGAGGAAATCGCGGCCTGCGCCGGCGTTTCCAAGCCCGTGATCTACGAACATTTCGGTTCCAAGGAGGGCCTGTACACGCGAGTGGTGGACTTCGAGTTCCACATCCTGCTGGACTCGATCACCGCTGCCCTGACCGAAGAAGGCAAACCGCGCGTCCTGGTGGAACGCGCCGCCCTGGCCCTCCTCACCTACATCGAGGACCGGGCGGAGGGCTTCCGGATCCTCATGCGCGACGCACCGCCATCGCAGCCCGAAGGCGCTTTCTCCACCCTGCTGTCCCAGGTCACCGCCCGCGTGGAACACATCCTGTCCGACGAATTCCACCGCCGCGGCTTCAGCGCCCAGGACGGCGCGATGTACGCCCAGATGCTCGTAGGCATGGTGGCCATGACCGGCCAATGGTGGCAGGACAGCCGCCAGCCCGACAAACAAACCGTCGCCGCCCACCTGGTCAACCTCGCCTGGAACGGCCTCACCGGCCTCCAAAAAGACCCAGAGCTGAAGTCCGAGGGTTAGCCTGGTCAGCTCTGTTGTGGTCACCTTCGCGGCGCAGTGGCCCTTCGCCGTCGCTTAGCGCGTTGGTCCCTTCCCAACACTCGCAAGCTCGCGTCGGGGCCCTCGGGACGACGCTTCGAGCCATAGGGGCTCACCGGTCGCTGAGCGACCTTGTGTGCCCGATGGCCCGCGATGCGCGACTACGCGAAGGTCCCCCGCACCGCTATTGCCGACAGTTCCGTTCAGGCGGACTCCACCGCGCTGCAATAGCCGACATCTGCGTTGGGGCGCCCTCCACGAGTACCCCCTGTCGAAGGTTCCGAGCGCGAACTGTTCCACGGCGGGGGTGACGTTCTTTGCCCGAGGCGATCCTTCGGGAAGGTGACCTACCTCGCCGGAGGCGGTCCTTCCGAAAGGAGCGCATCGCGGCGCATCGGGACGGGAGCTCGCTCAGCGAGCGAGTGGCCCCTTTGCGTCGTGTCTAAGCGACGCGGAAGGGCCGGCTGCGGCACCCACGGCGAGCGGACGTCGAAAGGCTGGATCCGGCACCTAAGCCAGACCCGGCACGCCGCAAACAGGGTTACTCGCCGAGGACTTCCAGGGCTTCCATCCATTCGAGTTCCAGGGCTTCGCGGTCGGTGGCGAGGTCCTTGAGTTTTTTGTTCTGGTCGGCGAGGGCGTCGAAGTCGGATGCTGCGGTGCTCTTGACCATTTGGTCGTGAATCTTCTTTTCCTGCTGCTCCAGTTTGCCCAGCTGGCGCTCGATCCGGTTTTTGGCCTTCCGGGCGTCGCGCTTTTCGGCTTCGGAGGAACCGGAGGCTGCGGGGGCGGAGCTGCCGCTCGGACCGGTGACGGGGTTGCCGCCGCCGGTGATCGTGGAGCCGGCCAGGGCGGATTCGCGGAGTTCCAGATACTGGTCCACGCCGCGCGGCAGGGCTCGGATCTTGCCGTCGCCAAGCAGCGCCATCTGGTGGTCCGTCACGCGTTCCAGCAGGTAGCGGTCGTGGCTGACCACAATGAGCGTGCCAGGCCAGCCGTCAAGGACGTCTTCGACGGCGGCGAGGGTGTCGGTGTCGAGGTCGTTGGTGGGCTCATCGAGCATCAGCACGTTCGGCTCCCCCACCAGCAGGCGCAGGAGCTGGAGGCGCCGGCGCTCACCACCGGACAGATCCCTGACCGGGGTCCACTGCTTTTCGTTGGTGAAGCCGAGCTGCTCCACGAGCTGGCCCGCCGTGAATTCCTTGCCGCCCACGTTAAAGGACCGCTTTTCGCGCTCGATGACTTCGATCACGCGCAGGTCCGAGACGTCGTCGAGCTCTTTGACCTCCTGGGTCAGCACGGCGGTGACCACGGTCTTGCCGCGCTTGACCTTGCCGGATGACGGCTCAATCTCGCCGTTGAGGAGTTTCAGCAGGGTGGTCTTGCCGGCGCCGTTGACGCCCACGAGGCCAAGCCGCTCACCGGGGGCAAGCCGCAGCGTGATGTTGTCGAAGAGTTTCTGTCGGGGGTCGCCGCCGAGGAAGTTCAGTGAGACGTTCTCGAGGTCCAGGACGTCCTTGCCGAGCCGGGCGGTGGCCATCTTGCTCAGGGCTGTGGAGTCACGCGGCTCGGGGACGTCGGCGATGAGGGCGTTGGCGGCCTCGATGCGGAATTTCGGCTTGGCCGTGCGGGCCGGAGCGCCGCGGCGCAGCCAGGCGAGCTCCTTTTTCACGAGCATCTGGCGCTTGCCTTCCATAACATTCGCCGCGCGGTCACGCTCGGCACGGGCCAGGACGTAGGCCGCGTAGCCGCCGTCGAACGGGTCCATGATGCCGTCGTGGATTTCCCAGGTCTTGGTGCAGACTTCGTCCAGGAACCAGCGGTCGTGGGTGACCACCAGGAAGGCGCCCTGGTTGGCCCGCCACCGGGTCTTCAGGTGCCGGGACAGCCAGGCGACTCCTTCGACGTCGAGGTGGTTGGTCGGTTCGTCGAGCATGATGACGTCATGGTCCTCGATCAGCAGCTTGGCCAGCGCCACCCGCCGCTTCTGACCGCCGGAGAGGGCGTGGACGTTGGCATGCCAGTCGACGTCGGACACCAGGCCGCCCATGACTTCGCGGATCTGGGGGTTGCGGGCCCATTCATAGTCGGCCTGGTCGCCGACGATCGCAGCGCCCACTGTGAGGTCGCCGTCGAGCACGTCGCTCTGGTCCAGGTAGCCGATGTTGACTTCGCTTCGCTTGGTCACCCGGCCCGAGTCCGGGGTGGAGCGCATGGCCAGGAGGCGCATCAGCGTGGACTTGCCGTCGCCGTTCCGGCCCACCATGCCGATCCTGTCACCTTCCTCGAGTCCGAGGGTGATGCCGTCCAGGACGGTGCGCGTTGCGTACGAAACCGTAAGGTTTTCGCCGCCAAGAAGGTGTGCCAAGGGGACTGCTTTCTGCTGCTCAGTAAGGAAGGGGGCTCTTAAAGGAGAGTATCGGAGATGATGCGCGCGCCATGCACGGGCCCGTGGACAGGGAATGCCGTCAGCCCGTAGTGCCGCAGGTCCTCCGCCAGGTTTTCGGCTGCGGCGGGATTATGGGTCAACAGCGCCACGGTGGGTCCGGAGCCGGATACGATTCCGGCCAGGGCGCCGAGCGCTTCACCTCGTCCCAGCGTATCGCGGAGCGCGGGGGAAAGTTCAATGGAGGCCCGCTGCAGATCGTTCACCAGGACCCTGCTCAGGGCATCGGCGTCTCCGCTCCGCAGCGCCTGCAGGATCTTGGGATCCACGGCCGTGGGCTCGGCAACGTCCAGTCCTTCTGCCTCCCGGAGCCGGTCCAGGGTGCGGAAGACCTCGGGGGTGGGCAGCCCATAGTCCGCCGCCACGAGGACCCAGTCCGTTTGGGCTTTGGCCAGTGCCGGCGAAAGGTCGTCGCCAACGCCAAGCCCGACGGCGGTTCCGCCGAGGAGGGAGAACGGGACGTCGGCACCCAATTCGGCGGCCAGATGTGCCAACTCATCCCGCGACAGCCCGCTGTTCCAGAGCGCGTCGCAGGCCAGCAGTGTGGCTGCGGCATCGGCTGAGCCGCCGCCCATGCCCCCGGCCACGGGGACCCGCTTGGTGATTTCAAGGTGCACCCCGGTGGAATGCTCGGAGACATCGGCCATGATCGCTGCGGCCTTGTAGGCCAGGTTCTTCTCATCCAGCGGAATATCCACGTCGTCCAGGTCCAGCGTGCTGTCAGGGCTGATGCTGACGGTGATCCCCGGCGTCTCCGTGCTGGTGGCAGCCACTTCCTCATAGAGGGAAACGGCCAGGTACACGCTGGCAACTGAGTGGTAGCCGTCAGCGCGCAAGGGTCCCACGTCCAGGGAAACATTGACCTTGCCGGGCGCCTTCACGCGGACCGTCCGTGCGGGAAACTTCCCGGCGGCTGCCTTCACGACCCGGCCTCGCGGGCTTCGGCAATCCGGGCGAAGGCGTGGATGTCGATGACTTCGCCCCGGGCCGATGGAGCCACTCCTGCGGCGATGAGGCAGCGCTCGGCCTCGGCTGCGCCGCCGGCCCAGCCGGCCAGGGCGGCCCGCAGCGTCTTCCGGCGCTGGGCGAAGGCGGCGTCGATCACGGCGAACACCTGCTCGCGCGTGGCGGTTGTTTCAGGCGGTTCCCGCCGGGTGAAGGCCACAAGCCCGGATTGGATCTTCGGCGCAGGCCAGAAGACGTTCATGCCGATCACCCCGGCCTTGCGCATGCTGCTGTACCAGGCCGCCTTGACCGAGGGCACCCCGTAGGTCTTTGATCCCGGCCCCGCGGCCAACCGGTCAGCCACCTCGTCCTGGACCATCACCAGACCGTGCTGCAGGCTGGGGAAATGCTGGAGCAGGTGCAGGACCACCGGCACCGCCACGTTGTACGGCAGGTTCGCCACAATGGCGGTGGGCTCAACGGGAAGCGATGTGACCTTCATGGCGTCCGCCTGGACCAGGTGGAAAGCGCCCGCCGCGTCCGGCCGCCATGCTTTGACGGTTTCCGGCAGCTTTGCCGCCAGGACCGGATCGATTTCGACGGCGACGACCGTCTGCGCGGCGTCCAGCAGGCCCAGCGTGAGGGAACCAAGACCGGGCCCGACTTCCAGCACCGTCTCGGTTGGCCCGATGTTGGCAACGGAGACGATCCGGCGGATGGTGTTGCCATCGATTACGAAGTTCTGTCCCAGTGTCTTGGTGGGCCGGATACCGATTTCTTCCGCCAGCCGGCGTATGTCGGAAGCACCGAAGAGGGGTGCGGGCGCGGCGGCAGTCGGTTCAGTCACCTAGGCATCCTATCCCGGCCGCAGTGACGGGCCATCCGCTTTCCGCGCGGATCATGCGTGTTACGCGGTGTGTGTTTCCGCTTAACGGCAGCGGCCGGCCCCGGGACAATCCGGGGCCGGCCGCTGTCTTCTGCTTGCCTGGCGGCTGTGGTCAGCTGCCGCCAGCGCAGGTGCTCATTGGTGCCTAGCTCGTAGCGGCCCAGCCACAGCCCCACGGCTGCAGGCCACGCTGTGCGTACACGCGGTTGGCGATGTCGATCTGCTGTGCCTTGGTGGCGAGGCTGGCGTTGGGGGCGTAGGCGCCGCCGCCGGAGCCGATCCAGGTCTGGATGTCGAACTGGAGGCCGCCGTAGTAGCCGTTGCCCGAGTTGATGGACCAGTTTCCGGTGGACTCACACTGGGCGATCTTGTCCCACATGGCCTCGTTCATCATGGCCGGGGCCGAGGCGCCGGTGTTCGTTCCGGCGGCGGCTGCGGGCTTTGCCTTGGTGCCTACCGTGACCTTTTCCGTCACGGGCTGGACGGAAACAGTTTCGGAGACCAGCGTCCGCGAGGCTTCACGGCCGTCAACCATCACCAGCTTGAAGCTCTTATCCACCTTGCCGGCCACGCCGGCCTGGGTGACCTCTTTCTCGCCCTTGAGAAGCTCAGCGCTCTCAGTGGTCATGCTGTCGAAAGCAACATCTTCAGTGGTGGCCGCGGTCTGGCTGGTATCCACCCGGGAGACCTTAACCACCATGTTGTTGACCACGTGCGCGTTGCCCGGCTGGGAAGTACGGTCGTCGACGCCGAGGGTGATGCCGGCGTCCTCCAGCACCTGGGCGACGGTCCCCGCGGTGGTGGTGGCCGTGGAGGCCTTGCCGTCGGCAACGATGCTGACGGTCTTGGGCGTGGAGATGGAGACAAACGATCCGGCCACGGCGAGCTGGGCGTCCTTCGGGACGGAAACGGAGGAGGAGCTGGCCACTCCCAGTTCGGTGACGAGGCCCGCAACATCCGGCGCCGTGGTGTTGATGGTCTTTTCAGAGCCGTCCAGGCTGACCTTCACGGCCTTGGCCATGTTGACGTTGATCACGGTGCCGTTCTCCACTTTGGCGTCCGCCGAGGGCGAGACGCGGTCAGCCGGCTTCAGTTCTACGTTGGCGCTTTTTACGACCTGGC
This sequence comes from Arthrobacter sp. UYNi723, assembly GCF_054057635.1. Taxonomy (NCBI): domain Bacteria; kingdom Bacillati; phylum Actinomycetota; class Actinomycetes; order Micrococcales; family Micrococcaceae; genus Arthrobacter; species Arthrobacter sp. UYNi723. The sequence continues at coordinate 124,965 of NZ_JBSRZM010000003.1, read as the reverse complement.
CCACGGTGCCGCCGAAGGACTGTACCGAAGTCACTTTTCCGTCGACGTTGAGGGTAACGGTTTTGTTATTTCCGACGAAGGCCACAAGGCCCAACACCAGCGCACACAGCACCACCAGTTGGGTGCCCACCTTGATAAAACTGAACTTGCCGTCCGTTGTGAAGAGCTTGACCACGATTGCCCGTAACTTTAGATCCATCCGGGCACGGGGAAAAACGCAGTGAAATAGCCGGCGCATGACCCTGGGGACAAGCTCCGGGCACCGTTGCGCCGCCACACTCCGCGCGGCAGGCAGGGGGCATCAAAGCCCTGCCTGGTCCTGCTGCGAATGAAGTGAAATTATCCGAAGGCCTTCCCCGACCCCGGCTAATAGTTCTCCACTGTAACCGTAGCGTTATAAAGCGGCCAAGAATTTTACATACGAGGTATGTGTAACAAGCAATGTGACGAGGCCCAGATCAGTCCCACGATCCGTATGCCCGCACGGTATTTTGGCTGATCCGGGTGCAGAGCTCGGCGAGGTCAGTTCCTGTCAATTCGGCCATGGCGCGGACGGTGTACGGCACCACATAACTGGCGTTGGGACGGCCGCGGTGCGGATGCGGAGTCAGGAACGGGGCATCCGTTTCCACCAGCACCAGGTCCGGGTCTGCCACCGCCAGCGCGGCGCGGAGGTTAGCCGCATTCTTAAAGGTCAGCGTGCCGGCAAAGGACATGTTCCAGCCCGCGGCATTGCAGATCCTGGCGAGCGCCTCATCACCCGAGAAGCAATGAAACACCACCCGCTCCGGAGCCCCCTCCTCGCGCAGGACCTGCACGACGTCGTCGTGCGCGTCGCGGTCATGGATCTGCAGCGTCAGGTCCAGGCGCTTGGCAATATCGATATGCCGCCGGAACGAATAGCGCTGGTGGGCCAGGCCCTCCCCTTCGGTGCGGAAGAAATCAAGGCCGGTCTCGCCGATAGCCCGGATCCGGGGGTGGGCGGCCAGTTGCTCAATCTCCGTCAGCGCATCCTCCAGCTCGCCGCGCCTGGCATAGTCCGGGGCGTCGTTGGGGTGCAATGCCACGGCCCCCAGCAACCTGCTGTCCAGGTCAACGGCGCGGACAGTGAACCGGGAGGACTCCAGGTCGCAGCCCACCTGGACGGCCCCCAGCACTCCGACGGCCTGGGCCGCATCCAACGCCGCGGCGATGCCCACCGGGCTCTCGCCGTCGGGGAAATCCAGGTGCGTATGGTTGTCCATCACGGGGACCGGCAGCGGCTCCGGCGCCGGCGGATAGTCCTGCCGCGCCTGCCGGCCGGCGTCTGCAGGGTCCGCCCCGGCGGCACGGTAAGCGGCGGGAATCAGCGAATTGCACATCCCTCAAGCCTAGCGGCGGCGGATCGCGGCAGAATTCCCGGAACTCTCTGTCAGCCAGGGCAGTTGTGTTAGTAGGCTGGTACGAACAGATGCGAACGCCCACCGCCGGGCGAAGGCAGGCCTGCTGTCCCGTTCCGGGTGATCCCCGGGCTGAAAGGTTGCAGATGGACTCCCACCGCCGCACCGCCGTCAACGAGGTAACCCCTGCCAGCCGGAACTTTACCGCCGTGACGGAGCAGGTGGGCCATCTCAACGGTTACAAGGCAGCAGCCATGGACGCGGACTCATTCCACGCGGCCAGCCAGCGGATCCTGGCCTCGATCAACACCGTCATTGACGGAAAGTCGGATGCGGCCAGGCTTGCCCTGACGGTGTTGCTGGCCCAGGGCCATCTGCTCCTGGAGGACGTGCCAGGTGTGGGCAAGACCCTCCTGGCCAAAACCCTCGCCCGGAGCATTGACTGCACGGTCAGCCGCATTCAGTTCACTCCTGATCTGCTGCCTTCGGACGTGACGGGCGTGTCCATCTATAACCAGGCGTCGCGGCTGTTCGAGTTCCGCCCGGGTGCCGTCTTCGCCAACATTGTTATTGGCGATGAAATCAACCGCGCGTCCGCCAAGACCCAATCCGCCCTCCTGGAGTGTATGGAGGAACACCAGGTGACCGTGGACGGGGACTCGTACAAACTCGACGAACCGTTCATGGTGGTGGCCACCCAGAACCCGATCGAGATGGAAGGCACCTATCCACTCCCCGAGGCCCAGCGCGACCGCTTTATGGCGCGGATTTCCATGGGCTATCCGGACAAGGACTCCGAAATCGAAATGCTGGAGACCCATCAGGCAACCTCCCCGTTGGCCAAGGTCTCCGCTGTGGTCACCGCGGCGGACGTCGCAGCGATGATCGCCACGGTCCAACAGGTTTACGTCTCCCAAGCCGTCAAGGAATACACCGTCTCAGTAGGCCGCGCAACGCGCGAAAGCCCCCTGCTCCGGCTGGGCGCCAGCCCACGCTCCATGCTCCAGCTGCTCCGGGCCGCGAAGGCCACGGCGGCGCTGGACGGCCGTGATTTTGTGCTGCCAGACGACGTCGTCAGCGTGGCGGAATCCGTGCTGGCCCACCGGATCATCCTGGACCGGAAGGCGGCCGGCGCCGGCGAGACCCCGCACAGCGTCATCCGGGGCATCCTCTCCCGGCTCCCGGTGAACCAGGACCCGGTGAACAACCCGGCCCGGTCATCGGCCCCGCCGGCCGGACTGCGCCGGAACCACTAGGCAGGGCCGGCACATGGCGCTGCGTGACCGACTACCCCGGCACCTGTTCAGCCAGCGTGGCTGGGGGCTCCTGGCCGCCGGCACCGTCTGCCTGTTGTCTGCGCAGATCATGGGGCGGCGAGATCTGCTGAGCCTGAGTGTCCTGCTCATCGTCCTTCCCCTGGTTTCGCTGGCCGGGATCAGGCTCCTCAAGCCCCGGTTCCAGGTTTACCGCGAGTTCAACCCGTCCCCGGTGGAGACCTCCGCCGCCACCATAGTGCGGCTCGCCGTGGCGCGGACCGGTTACGGGGGCGGCCGGGCGATCATGGAGGAACGGCTGCCGCCACGGTTCGGCGAGTCCCCGGCCTTCCACTTCCCCGCCCGCTCGGCCAAGGGCGGGACCAGCAGGTACGAATACCATTTGCGTTCCACCAAACGCGGACAGTACCTGATCGGTCCGGTAACCGCCGTGTTCACGGATCCGTTCGGTTTGTCCCTGCACCGGCGGTCAATTGACGACGGCGACACACTCACCGTGACGCCCGCCGCCGTCGAGCTTCCCGTGACGGGCCTCGCGGGAGCCCGCGGCAACGACGGCATCACAGCAACCCGTACCCGCGCCAACCCCAGCGACGACGACGTCATGACCCGCGAATACCGCCCGGGCGATCCCATGCGCCGGGTGCACTGGGCAGCCACCGCGCACCACGGCGCCCTGATGGTGCGCCAGGAGGAATCCGTCACAACGCCGGAGGCCACCATCATCCTGGACCAACGGTTCGCGGCATTTTCCGGCGGGCACGGCTCTGGTTTCGGGGGCAATGAGGCCGTGGACGGCCACGAGATGATCACCAGCGGCACGTTCGAGTGGGCCGTGGTGGCCGCGATCTCCATCTGCACGCACCTGTCGGAGCGGAACTACGCCCTCCGCCTCCTGGACCCCCGCGGCGAACCCGCGTTCCTCCGCTCCCCGTCCGCACCGGAACCGAAAGCGGAAGAGTTCAGCGGAGTGTCCGGGCTCCAGTCGATCGCCGAAAGCCTCGCCGCCATCCAGCTGTCCGGTCCGCACCACGCTGCCCGGGACCACGGTGGCCAGGATGCCGTACCGGCCGTTTTCGACGATCACCTGATGGACAAACTCTCCGCCCACCGGATGCGGGGGCCCCTTATTGCCGTGCTCGGCAGGATCTCTCCGAGCGAGGCCAGAGCCCTCGCTCCGGCGGCGGGTTATGGCGCGAATGCCTTCGCCATCATCGTTTCCGAGAGGCCCGCGGATTCCGAGGACTCTTTGGAGGCCCTCCGCCGGGGCGGCTGGCGGGCAGTGGCGGTGCCAACCTCGGTTCCGGTCCCGGACGCCTGGACGCACTTCGACCAGGGTGGTGCTGCGCCGGCCACGGCAGCGGCAGACGTACGCCGCGGAGCGGGGGTGGGACGGTGACACTGGCACCGGAACGCAACGCGTCCCGCGGGCAGGCAGCCACAGGTGCCCCGGGCCAGGTTCCGGCACGGACGCGGGTCGGGGCGTACCCCTGGGCCATGGCCGGCGCCGTCGCCCTGTCCGTGGCCGGCGCCGCGATTTCCCTCAACGGTGTCCTGCGGGGTTGGGCCTGGTACTTGCCCATCTTGACCACGGTGGTGGTGGTCTGCCTGACCATCGCCACGCTCCGCGTGCTGCGGGCCCATCCTCTCGTGGTGGCTGCCGGCGGCTTTGCCTCCCTGATCGCGGTTCTCACCCTGACGTTCTTCCGAAGCACGGGCATTGCCGGTTTCATCCCGTCCGGGGCAACCCTGGCTGAAGTGGACAGGTTCGTCCGCCGGGCGAGCGAGACGGTACTTGCGGAAAGTGCTCCGGTGGCTCCGAACGCCGGAATCGTTATGGTCAGCTGCGCAGCCCTGGGCCTGACAGTCATCCTCATCGATGCGCTGGCCGTGCCGCTTGGCATGCCGGCAACAACCGGACTGGGCCTGCTGGCCATCCTGGTAGTCCCCGCCACCGTGAAGCCCCAGAGCGTGGGGGTTTGGGGCTTCACTGCCACGGCGGCCGGGTACCTCCTGATCCTCGCGTGCAGCCAGTGGTTTGCACCGGATTCCCGCACTGCGGCCGACAGCGGCCGGAATGCCGGCCAGTTCCGGCGGGCCATGCTGACCGGAACCGTGGCACTGGTGGCAACACTGGCGGTGCCGGCGGCCATCCCCGGATTCGACCACGGCACGTTTCCGCAGGGCGCCCGGCTGAACCCGTGGGGCGCCGGGACCGGCTTGAACCCCATGATTACCTTGGGAAACAGCCTGCGAGCACCGGCCGGAAGCGGGCGGATCACCTATGCCACCAACGCGGCCGGGCCGCTGTATCTGCGGTCCGTCACTGTTGACAATTTCGACGGCGAGTCGTGGGGACCTGATGACCGCGACGCAGAGCGCCGCCCCGTGGCCGGACAGCTTGAGACGGGCCACGAGATCGTCGCCGAGGAGCAGCTCCGCCAGGTGACTGCCGTGGATACGGGCACGTTCACCAGCCCGTACCTGCCGTTGCCGTACGCGCCGGAAACAATCCGCGGGCTCAATGGCGCCTGGACATGGGACCCGGCCACCCTGGCCGTCAAGGGTGCCAACACCAACACGCGGGCACAGCAATACGTTGTGGTGTCCACGGCGCCTAAGCTCACGGCCACCCTCCTTCAACAGTCGTCGCAGGCCGTGCAGGGAATCCCTGCTGACTTCACCAGGGTTCCCGGCAACGTCCCGGACATCGTCCGCAGCACGGCTGACACGGTGACAGCTTCGAGTGACACACCATTCGCCAAGGCCATGGCCATCCAGAAATACCTTCGCTCAGGGGAGTTCACCTACTCGCTCCAGTCACCTGTCCAGGGCGGCTACGACGGTAACGGGCTCTCGGTGCTGGCCGATTTCCTGACCCAGAAGAGCGGATACTGCATCCATTACTCGTCCGCGATGGCCGTGATGGCCCGGCTGGAAGGTATCCCCAGCCGCATCGCGGTTGGCTACGCGCCGGGCCGAAGCACTGGTTCCACGGTTTCAGTGGCCGGGCAAGATGCGCTGCCGGAGTATGAGGTGGACGCCCGGGACGCCCACGCCTGGCCCGAGCTCTACTTCCAGGGATTGGGGTGGGTGCCCTTCGAACCCACGCCGTCGCGTGGTGTTATACCCGCGTACGCCACGGAAACCAGCACACCCGGCATCCCCGGTTCGCTGGGTAATAACGACGACCTCCTTCCCGGCGCAACCGCCCCGACCCCCACGCCAAGCGCCACGGCCGTGCCTCTCCCCGGCGCAGGTGGCGGCGCAGGGGACCTCGGGCAGTTGCTCCTGCCATGGCTGCTGGGGACGGCGGCCGCGCTGGGCTTGGTCCTCCTGGCGGCCTCGCCGCGGCTGGTGAGGATGGGGCGGCGTGCCCGGCGGCTCCGCACCGAGGACCGGGCGCGGGAGGACGTGATTCCGCTGGCGTGGGCCGAAATCCGTGATCTCGGAACCGACTACGGACTGCCACCGGACTCCAGCGAAACAGCCCGGACGTATTCCGCACGGCTCCGCCATTCATCGCTGCTCGGCGAACATGGCGGCATGGACGACGCCGCGCACCAAGCCATCCGCAGCCTCACCTCCGACTTCGAACGCCGGCACTACGGCCCGCCTGTCCATGACACAGCCGGCCGCGGCAGGACAGGGGCCATTGCCCCACGCATCGCGGCGGTGCAGCATTCCCTGCGTGCCAACGCCTCGCTCCCTCGACGCCTCCGTGCCGACTGGCTCCCGCCGTCGGTTCTGGGCCGGTGGGCCTGGCTCCTGGCCGCCCCGTTCAGAGGGCTCAACAGGTTGGCGCGCCGGACGGCAAAAGCCGCCGCACGCTCCTGGTCGAGGGCGCGCGGCGGCTTGTTCCGGCCGCGTGGTAGCCAATAGCGGCCCGCCGCAACGGCTACCTACAGGCGGTGGAGGAAGCGGCTGACCGGAGGATAATCCTGTCAGCCGGAGGAAAATCCGTTCAGCCGGAGGAAAATCCGTTCAGCCGGCGTAGGGGTCCGCGATGCCGATGTACTGGGTGTAGAGGTATTCCTCGATGCCTTCGAGGCCGCCTTCACGTCCCAGCCCGGACTGCTTGACGCCGCCGAACGGTGCCGCGGCATTGGAGATAACACCGGCGTTCAGGCCGAGCATCCCGGTCTCGAGCCGTTCGCCCATCCGGATGCCGCGGTTCAGGTCGCGCGTGAAGACGTACGCCACCAGACCGTACTCGGTGTTGTTGGCCAGGCGGACGGCTTCGTCCTCGGTGCCGAAAGTGATGATCGGGGCGACGGGGCCGAAGATTTCCTCGGACAGGATCCGCGTGCCTTCGGTGACGCCGGTGAGGATGGTGGGCGGGTAGAAGTAGCCCGGGCCCTCGGCCGGGGCGCCGCCCAGGACAGCCTTGGCGCCGGAGGCCACGGCATCGGACACGAGCTCATGAACCTTATCCCGGCTCTTGGCATCGATCAGCGGACCCACTTTGGACTCCGGTTCGGTGCCCCGGGCGGTGGTCATCTCACCCATTTTCGCGGCGAACTTTTGGGCGAATTCGTCGGCGACGGACTCGTGGACGATGAACCGGTTCGCCGCGGTGCAGGCCTCGCCCATGTTCCGCAGCTTCGCCAGCATGGCACCGGCGACGGCGGCGTCCAGGTCCGCGTCCTCGAACACCACAAACGGGGCGTTGCCACCGAGTTCCATGGAGGTCCGCAGGACGGTCTCGGACGCGTCGGCGAGCAGGCGCCGGCCCACCTCCGTCGAGCCCGTGAATGAGAGTTTGCGCAGGCGCTGGTCCTTGATCAGCGGGCCGGTGGTGGCTCCTGCCGTGGACGTGGGGATGACGTTCAGGACTCCGGCCGGCAGGCCGGCCTCCTGCATGACTGCGGCGAACAGCTGCGAGGTCAGCGGCGTGAGGTTGGCCGACTTCAGCACCATGGTGCAGCCGGCCGCGACAGCAGGGGCGATCTTGCGCGTGGCCATGGCCAGCGGGAAGTTCCACGGCGTGATCAGCAGGCACGGGCCCACCGGCTTCTTGGTGACCAGCAGGCGGGACTTGCCATCGGGCGAGACCGAGTAGCGGCCAAACGCGCGGACGGCTTCCTCGGAGAACCAACGCAGGAACTCGGCGCCATACGTGACCTCGCCCCGGGCCTCCGCCAGCGGCTTGCCCATTTCCATGGTCATCAGCAGCGCGAAGTCCTCGGCACGGGCCGTAACCATCTCAAAGGCACGGCGGAGGATTTCGCCGCGTTCACGGGCCGGGACCTTCGCCCACGATTCCTGCGCCGCGGCGGCCGCATCCAAAGCAGCCTTGCCGTCTTCGGGGCCGGCGTCAGCGATGCTGAGGAGCACCTTGCCCGTGGCAGGGTCCTCGACGTCGAACGTCTTGCCTGACGCCGCCGGGCGCCATTCGCCGTTGATCAGCAATCCGGTGGGAACAGAGGCCAGCAGTGCGATTTCGCGCTCCGCGGTAACAGCTGGCTGTGCGGTGACAGTCACGGTGACTCCCTCGTCAGTAAGGTTTGGTTCAGCCTTGACGCAGGGCCTGGGTGGCCTTGCCGTATTGGCTGATTTACTGTCACACTACTGCCGCGGCCGCCAGAGGGTCTACGCCTGGACGCACTGCTGAAGCGAGATTTCGTTGTGCAGCTGCACAGCTGGCCTTTTTGTACGCTCAGCGTGCCGCGAGGACCGCCGAGTACAGCTCCCGCTTGCTGACGCGGACGTCCTCGGCTACGGCGGCCACGGCTTCCTTGAGCCGGATTCCCTGGGCCACCAGCTCGTTGACAGCCGCCACGTGGTCCTCGGGGGTGCCCGGCGCCTGCTCAGGGGCGCCGCCCAGCACCACGGCAATCTCGCCGCGGACCTCGTTGCCTTCGGCCCACAGCAACAGTTCCCCGACCGACCCGCGGATGACTTCCTCGTAGGTCTTGGTCAGTTCCCGGCAGACAGCGATCCGCCGCTCGGCACCGAAACGCTCGCGCAGGGCCCGCAGCATCGATTCCAGCCGGTGCGGGGCCTCAAAAAACACCATGGTCCGGCGTTCGGCCGAAAGGTCCGCCAACCGCGACGCCCGTTCGCCGGCTTTCCGGGGCAGGAATCCCTCAAAACAGAAGCGGTCGGTGGGCAGACCGGACAGTGCCAGGGCGGTCAGTACCGCGGACGGGCCCGGGACGGCGGTCACGGTGAGTCCGGCTGCCACAGCGCCTTCCACCAGCCTGAACCCCGGGTCCGAGACCGAAGGCATGCCGGCGTCTGTGACCATGACCAGGGTTTTGCCGGACCGGACGTGCTCCAGCAGTTCCGCGGTCTTGGTGGCCTCGTTGTGCTCGTGGTAGCTGATGACCCGCCCGGCGACGGTGACTCCGAGGCTCTGGACAAGGCGGTGCAGGCGCCTGGTGTCTTCGGCGGCCACGATGTCCGCCGTCCCCAGGAGCGCGATCAGGCGGGCCGACGCGTCTCCCATATTCCCGATGGGCGTTGCCGCCAGTACGATCCGGCCCGGCCCCGTGGCGACCGGTGCCGCTGCAGCCGGGTCCGCTGCCACGTGAACCTCTGTCTCTGGCTCCTCCCCGGCGGCAACGGAAGGTTCTGCGGGGCGGGAATCGGCGAAGGTGCTGGGGTTAGGGTCCACTCCCCCAGCGTACTGCTGGCCGGCGGCCCAAGCTGCAAAAGGTAGCATGGGGCTCGTGACGCAGACCTCCATGCGGCCTGCCGAGGCCGGCCAGACCATCCCGCCGGCACGGGGCCCGTGGATCGCCCGTCCGGCGGAGGCCTTCTCTGCCACAGCCCTCCGCGATCGCCTGATTGGCAGCACCCGCAGCTGGCGGGATTACCCGCCGTCGCTGCGTCTCTGGTTCTGGCTGGTGCCCGCCCTGACCTCCGTGATCGGCGGCGTCCTCCGCTTTGTCCGGCTGGACACGCCGCACAGCCTGGTCTTCGATGAAACGTATTACGTCAAGGACGCCTACTCCTACGTGGTCAGCGGCTACGAACGGGGCTGGCCGGACAAGGCCAACGACTCCTTCAACGCAGGCAACCCGGCCATCCTCCTGGACACTCCCGAGTACGTGGTCCATCCGCCCGTGGGCAAGTGGATGATCGCCGGCGGCATGTGGCTCTTCGGGGCCGATAATCCGTTCGGCTGGCGGTTCGCGGCCGCACTGACCGGAACCCTGTCCATCCTGCTGCTCACACTGATTGCACTGAAACTGTTCCGCTCAGTGCCGCTGGCTGCCGCCGCTGGCCTGCTGCTCGCCGTCGACGGCCACCACCTGGTGATGTCGCGGACATCACTCCTGGATATCTTCCTGATGTTCTGGCTCCTGGCGGCCTTCGGAGCTTTGCTGCTGGACCGCGATGACGGACGACGGCGGCTGGCCGCACGGCTCGGACGGCTCGCGGCCGCGTCCCGGAACGCTCGGCCCGCAGCCAGCCAACTGCTGGCTGGACCGTGGCTGGGGATCCGCTGGTGGCGTCTCGCCGCGGGCGTGTGCATGGGACTCGCCATAGGCACCAAATGGTCGGGCCTGTTTTTCCTCGCCGGCTTCGGCGTGCTGACGGTCCTGTGGGACCTCAATGCACGGCGCGTCGCGGGAATCCGCGGCTGGGTCAGCGGCGGAATCATCAAGGATGGCCTGCCTGCCTTTGTCAGCATGGTTCCGGTTGCGGCGGTGGTCTACACCGCCACCTGGACGGGCTGGTTCCGTTCCGAGGGCGCCTACTTCCGGCGGTGGGCCCAGAGCAACCCCTCAGCGGAGTGGGGCTGGCTGCCGGACTCCCTGCGTTCGCTGGCACACTACCATCTGGAGGCCTACAAGTTCCATCAGGGACTGGGCTCCGAACACCCTTACGAGGCAAGCGCCTGGAGCTGGCTGGTGATGGGCCGGCCGACGTCGTTCTTCTACCAGAAGCCGGAGCAGGGCGTCCCGGGATGCGATGTGCCCAACTGCGCCTCAGCCATTCTCTCGGTGGGGAACCCGATGATCTGGTGGGGAGCGGCCATCTCGCTGGTGGTCCTGCTGTTCTGGTGGGCCGGGCGCCGGGACTGGCGCGCAGGGGCGATCCTTGCGGGCGTGGGCGCCGGCTACCTGCCGTGGTTCCTGTACCCGGAGCGGACTATGTTCTTCTTTTACGCCGTCTCCTTTGAGCCCTTCCTGGTGCTCGCGCTGGTGTATTGCCTGGGCCTCGTCCTGGGCCGGGACACCGATCCGCTCTGGCGCCGGCGGTCCGGTGTCTACGTGGTGGCGCTCTTCGTCGCGGGGGCAGTCCTGTTGTCCGCATTTTTCTACCCGGTGTGGACCGCGGAGACCATCCCCTACCAGGAATGGCGCTACCGGATGTGGATGCCGTCCTGGATCTAAGGCAGGATTGCATGAAACCCTGACCAGCCGCGAACTGCGTTGAGGCAGCGGAACGGAGACGCCCCCTTGCGAGAAGCAAGCACAAAACTCTTGGTGGAGCTGGAGCCCGGCAGCAATGTCACGGATCTCCTGCGCCAGCGGGAGTCCGCCAACCCGGCCCACGCCCTCTACGCGCGCAAAGGCCCCAACGGCTGGACCGACGTCCCGGCGCAAAAATTCCTGCACGATGTCTGTGCCCTCGCCAAAGGACTGATCGCCGGCGGCCTGGAGCCGGGCGACACCGTGGCCGTCATGTCCGCAACCCGCTATGAGTGGGCCCTGGTGGACTTCGCCATCTGGTTTGCCGGCGGCGTGAGCGTCCCCATCGACGAGACCTCGACCCCCGGCCAGGTGGAGTGGATCCTGCACGACTCCGGCGCGCGCCGCGTGTTCGCGCAGGACCGCGGCAAGGTGTCGCTTATTACAGGCATCCTGGAGACCTCCACTCTGCTCAAGGACCGGCTGGTCACCGTGGTGAGGATGGATAACGACGGCGACGCCCCGAACCTCGCCAGCCTCTCGGCTGCCGGAATGGGCGTCACGGACGCCGAGCTGGAACGCCACCGCTCCGCCGCGGACCTGGACGACGTCGCGTCCCTGGCCTACACCTCCGGCACCACCGGACGGCCCAAAGGGTGCGAGCTCACCCACGGCAACTTTGCGCTCGTGGCCGTCAACGTCGTCGCCTTTCTCCCGGAGATCCTCAAGGGGCAGAATGCGCGCACCCTGATGTTCCTGCCGCTGGCCAATGTGCTCGCCCGCGCCGCCCAGGTGGCGTGCCTCCATGCGGGCGCCACGCTGGGACACGTCAGCCGTCCAGCTGATCTGCCAGCGGATCTGGGCACGTTCAAACCCACGTTCCTCCTGGCGGTGCCGCGGATCTTCGAGAAGGTCCGGGCTGACGCCGCGCACCAGGCTGCCGGGTCCGGGAAAGCGGGGATCTTCAGGGCTGCGTCAGCCGCCGCCGTCCGTTTCTCCACGGCACAGGACACCGTGGCCCGCGGCGGGGGCAGCGGACCCGGGCTGGCGTTGCGGGCGCGGCATGCCGTCTTCGACCGGCTGGTGTACCCGAAGCTCCGCCAGCTCCTTGGCGGCCGGGTCCGTTACGCGGTATCGGCGGCCGGCCCCCTGGCACCTGAGGACGCGCACTTCTTCCGCGGCGCCGGGATCCCGGTCCTTGAGGGCTACGGGCTGAGCGAGACAACCGCCCCCTGTACAGCCAACACCCCCGCCCGGACCAGGGTGGGCAGCGTGGGCGTCCCCCTGCCGGGCACCACCATCCGCGTGGCCGAGGACGGCGAAGTGCTGGTCAAGGGGATCGGCGTGTTCAAGGGTTACCACGCCAACGAAGCGGCCACCGCCGAGGCCTTTGTGGACGGGTTCTTTCGTACCGGGGACCTCGGCGAGCTGGACCCTCAGGGCTTCCTGACCATCAACGGCCGCAAGAAGCAGCCCGCCAAAATAAACGGCTGAGCACGTGCAGTTACTTGGGGCTACGCCTCAGCGGCGATCGGCTCATCCTTGGCCAGGCCGCGACGGCGGCGGGTGGGCCAAGTGAGGATGAGCGTCACCAGGGACGCCAGGAGGACCAGCGCGGCGATGACAATACCGGCGTCGATCCAGAACTGGCCCGGGAACAGCCTGATCAGGGTGTCTTCAAGGGCAAACGTCCAGGAACCGCTGGCGAAGAAGATCCGGTGGAATTCGGTGAAGAACTGCTGCCAGCCGAGCACGGCCAATGCGCCAAGGCCCAGGATGATCGCCAGCGCAACAATGGATCCCGCGAAGAGTCCGCGGCGCACACCGCCGGTGCTGCGGCGGCGCAGGTATGCGATGGCCACGAGGCTGAGGACGATCAGGAGCGCTCCCCCGCCAAACGCGGAAAGGATGACAACTTTCACGTCGGCCATGTGGCTGACTTCGCCGTCCTTGAAAAGGTCCCCGCCGCTGCGGTTGACCAGATCACCCAGGTACCGCGGCCCCGCCCAGTTGCTGAGGTAGTCAACCGCGTAGGAACCGTACGTCATCCGGTCGTCGGTGCTGAACCCGTACCCGTCGCCCGGGAACCCGGGCCGGTTGTACTCGGCCCACAGGAACAGCGGGCTGGTGACCGCGCGGACGGCCAGCACCAGCAGGATCACCGGGTAGAAAAGGGCCAGCAGGACTTGCCAGATGCGCGGGGCCACGGGCTTGGCGTTGGCTGCGCTTTCGCGCTCCGCATTGCGGCGCTCCACTTCCTCCTGCGGCGGACGGACCTGCAGCGCTGACGTAGGCAGCGGCTCGCTGAAGTGGGCACCGTTTCGGGTGGCGCCCTGGGCGGACGGTTCTTTGCGGAGCGACTCTTCTACGGAAGGTACCGCGGCGGGAGGTTCGACGGCGGCCTCCGCGGCTTTGCGGCCGGCGCGGCTTTCGGGCTGGGTGACACCGCCCTGCCCGGCACCGGCGCCACTTGCTGGGGACACGTCGGGAGTGCTGGAGCCGGAGTCTTTCAGCCAGACAAAAGCCGGCTCTTCCGAGTCCGACGAAGTATCCAGGTCCGGATCCGGCTGCGGCTCCGTGCGTTTGGCAGGGGTCGGCGAATTGTCGTTCACAGCAGCGTCACTTCCGTTGGGTTCCACGCCGCCGGCTCTGATCCGGGCAGCGCCGTGTATCTGATATCGAGCCTACCGCCCGCTCCTCCACGAGGGCGAGGAGCCACCCCGTCGCTCCCGGATTCATGCGGCGATTTCGCTGTATCCAGCGTCGCCGGCCACCAAGTCGCCGCGTTCACCGGCGTCATAGGCCCGCCGTCCCCATACCAGGACGTAGCCCCAGTAGGCAGCCAGCACCGCCAGGCCGATGCCGATCTTGGCCCATACCGGAAGCGGGCTGGGCGTGACAAAACCTTCCACTAATCCGGAAACGAACAGCACCAGCACCAACCCCAGGGCCACGGTGATCAGCGACCTGCCTTCGTCCGCCACGGCCCGTCCCCGCGTCCGTGGTCCCGGGGACACCATGGCCCAGAAGATCCTCAAGCCCGCCGCGCAGGCAATAAAAACAGCCGTCAGTTCCATCAGGCCATGCGGCAGGATGTAGCTGTAAAAGACATCCTGCCGGCCCACGGCGGCGAAAACTCCGGCGGCGATCCCGACGCCCTGGGCGTTCGTGAACAGGATCATGGGTACCCAGAAGCCGGTGATGCCCAGGGCCACCGCCTGCGCGCTGATCCAGGCATTGTTGGTCCAGACGGCCCCCGCAAACGAGGCCGCAGGATTTTCCGAGTAGTAGCCAATGAAGTCTTCCTCGACGTACTGCCGGACCGCAGCCTCGGAGGCAACGGACCGCAGGGCCTCGGAGGACGTCCCGATCCAGAGCGCATAGGCGCCGGCAGCCAGGATAAATGCGGCGCCGCAGGCCACCGTCAGCCACCGCAGGCGGTACAAAGCCGCCGGCAGGGCAGCCACGAAGAACCGGGCCAGGTCCGCCATCACGTTGGACCGTGCACCTGTGAAACGGGTCCGGGCCTGGGCCAGGGTGGCGGACAAGGACGCCGACAGGCCGCTCTCCGGGGCAATCGACCGGATGAAGGAAAGGTGGGCCGACGTCGACTGGTAAAGGCGCAGCAGTTCATCGGCCTCTTCGCCGCTGAGGCGCCGCTTATGGGCGAGCCAGTGCAGCCTTGACCACTTGTCCCCGTTGGCGGCGGAGAAGGCATCCATATCCACGGCAACAGCCTAGCCGCCATAGACTGTGAAGGTCCGCAGGATGGCTGACAAGGGATTGGGGTATCCGCTTGAGTTCGATAATCACCGGCGAGGCCGTTGTCCTGGAACTGCGCCCCGCGTCCTTCGCCGCCCGTGCCCTCGGCCTCCTGCTGGATGTCCTGTTCAACATCATCCTGCTGGTCCTGATCCTGCTGGGCGTCGCAGCCGCCGGCCAGGACCTTGACGAGGCAGCAATGCGGGCGCTGACGCTGGTGAGCGTGGTCTTCTGCTTCGTGATTGTCCCGGTAGCCGTGGAGACCCTCACCCGGGGGCTCTCGCTCGGAAAACTGGCGACCGGCCTGCGCGTGGTCCGGGACGACGGCGGCGCCATCCGGTTCCGCCACGCCGTGATCCGGGGGCTGACCGGATTCCTGGAAATCTACCTCACCCTGGGCGGCCTCGCCATCGGCGTCGCCCTCTTCAACAGCCGCTCCAAACGGCTGGGTGACATTCTCGCCGGCACGTATGCGCTGCGCCGGCGCGTGCCGGTGGAGGCACCGGTCCGCGTCTTTGTACCCCCACAGCTTCAGGCCTGGGCCACGGCCGCGGACATCGGTCGGATCCCAGATGCGACCGCACGGCAGGCCGCCCAATTCATCCGGCAGGCCGGGCGCATGTCACCGCTGTCCGCCGCCGGAATGGCAGCGTCGATCGCCACCGAACTGGCCGGGCATGTGGCCCCTCCGCCGCCCCCGGGAACCAGCCCGGACCAGTACCTGGCGGCCGTTACCGCCGAACGCCGTCACCGTGAACTCGCGCGGCTGCAGCAGGCCCGGCGCCGGAACTCGGCCACGGCGGAGCGGTTGGACCGCCTGCCCTTCGGGCCATAGGCCTGGACCTGCCCTGGTTCTGGTCCCGGACCGAACGGTTCCTAGTTGTTGTACTCCGCCCAGGGGATGTTCCAGTCGCCATAGCCGTCGTCGACGGCGGCGTAGTCGCCTTCGGTGTTGATGATCTGAACCACATCGCCGGTGGTCATGTTCTCAAATACCCAGGCGGCGCCGTCGGGAGCGAACCCGATGCAGCCGTGCGAGACGTTCGTGTTGCCGATGAAGGGGTAGGCGGACTCCAGCGCCTGGTGGATGTAGGCGCCGCTCAGGGTGAGGCGGATGGCATACTCCACGTCCACTTCGCCGTAGTAGGCCGGATCGCCGGGCTTGAGTCCGATGCTGGCCGCCCGGAAGCGGTCATAGCGGTTCTTTTCCATCAGGACCGCGTAGCCGCGCGCTGACGGGAAGCGCTGATCGCCCATGCTGACCGGGAGGGTTTTCACTACCTGGTCATTAACGCTGAGCGTGAAAGTGTGTGCGGCGGCATCGGCGATAGCCACCCGCTTGTCACCGAAATTCACGGTGACCTTTTTATTGAAGTTGGCAATCTGGCCGTTGCCGAGGTCCACGCCGAAAAGCTGCATGTCCATGGTGACGGTGGAGTTCGCCGCCCAGAAGGCTTCCGGGCGGTACCGGACCATGGTGTCGCTGAACCAGTGGAAGGCCCCGGCCTGCCCTGCGCTGGAGGTGATTTTGATGGCCTTCTCCACGGTATCCCGGTTGACCACCGGCTCGCTGAAGATGACCTGCAGCGGCTGGCCCACGCCAACCTTCATCCCGTCCAGCGGGTAGATGGCGGCATCCGCCTCGTGCGTGCTCGAAACCGTGCTGAACGAGTTTGTGGTCCTGGTATCCCGTCCCGCCCCGTCAGTGACCACATACGTGTAGCTGTACTCGGCGTTGAATTTCAGCGGGTCGGTCGCAGTCCAGCTGCTGCCGTCCCCTGCGAACGTGCCGTGGACTACTTCACCGGCGGTGGTGGTCAGCGTGACGCTCTCGATCCTGCCGTTGCCCACCTTGAGCGACACCGGCGTGGCCGGGTTCACCTGCTTTGCGGCGTTGGCCGGCGTGACGTCCACCTTGACCGGGGCCACCACGGGCGATGCGACACCCGGTGCGGACCGGACTGCGGAGCTGGCTTCGGACTCCAGGCCACCGCGCGCAAAACCCGGCGCGACGGCGGCGAACACGCCGCCCGTTGCGGCAAGGACACACACGGCTGCCACCAAGAGAATCTTCTTGGCGGTCCCCCGCCGGCGTGGCTTAACTACAGGTTCCATAGTCCGATCTTAATGCTTGGACATAACAGCCCCGGGCACCGTCTGCACCCGGGGCATCACACGTCAGTAACGATAGTGCTCGGGCTTGTACGGTCCGGCGATGTCCAGGTCCAGGTAGTCGGCCTGTTCCTTGGAGAGTTCCGTAAGCTCCACGTCGAGGGCGTCGAGGTGCAGGCGGGCAACCTTTTCGTCCAGGATCTTGGGCAGGACATAGACCTGGTTGCTGTATTCGCGTTCGCCTTCGGGCTGGTCCCGCTTGGTCCACAGCTCGATCTGGGCGATGGTCTGGTTGGCGAACGAGTTGCTCATCACGAAGGACGGGTGGCCGGTGGCGTTGCCCAGGTTCAACAGGCGTCCCTCGGACAGGACGATGATGGAGCGCTCTTCGGCGGTCCCGGCGTCGAGCACCCACTCATGCACCTGCGGCTTGATCTCCACCTTTTTGATGCCGGGGATCCGCGCCAGGCCAGCCATGTCGATCTCGTTGTCGAAGTGGCCGATGTTGCCCACGATGGCTTTGTCGCGCATGCCGGCCATGTGTTCGGCCAGGATGACGTCCTTGTTCCCGGTGGTGGTGATGAAGATGTGGCCTTGGCTCAGCACCGACTCCAGCTTGGCCACCTGGTAGCCGTCCATGGCTGCCTGGAGGGCACAGATGGGGTCGATCTCTGTGACGATGACGCGGGAACCCTGGCCGCGGAATGCTTCTGCGGCTCCCTTGCCGACGTCGCCATAACCGCAGACGACGGCCACCTTGCCGCCCATCAGGACGTCGGTGGCGCGGTTGATGCCGTCAGGCAGCGAGTGGCGGATGCCGTACTTGTTGTCGAACTTGCTCTTGGTGACCGAGTCGTTGACGTTGATGGCCGGGAACAGCAGCTTGCCCTGTTCAGCCAGCTGGTAGAGCCGGTGCACGCCGGTGGTGGTTTCCTCGGTGACGCCGCGCA
Organism: Arthrobacter sp. UYNi723; assembly: GCF_054057635.1. Taxonomy (NCBI): domain Bacteria; kingdom Bacillati; phylum Actinomycetota; class Actinomycetes; order Micrococcales; family Micrococcaceae; genus Arthrobacter; species Arthrobacter sp. UYNi723. Next base: position 107,122 of record NZ_JBSRZM010000003.1, on the reverse strand, counting down.
GGCTGGCCCCGATCCGGGTCCACCACTGCGGGTCTTCCTGCAGCGAGGCGCGAAGCACGTCCAGGAAGATCCGGCCTTCCTCGGACTCGTCTTCGCCTGCCGCCGGTACAGCGCCGGCAGCTTCGAACTCAACGCCCTTGTGGACCAGCATGGTGGCGTCGCCGCCGTCGTCCAGGATCATGTTCGGGCCGAGCTCCGGATTGGTGTCCGCGCCGGGCCAGGCCAGGATCTGCTGTGCAGTCCACCAGTATTCCTCCAGCGTCTCGCCCTTCCAGGCGAACACCGGGACACCCTGCGGGTCCTCGACCGTTCCCGTGCCCACCACGACGGCTGCGGCGGCATCGTCCTGGGTAGAGAAGATGTTGCACGAGGCCCAGCGGACCTCGGCACCGAGGGCTGTGAGGGTTTCGATCAGGACGGCGGTCTGCACCGTCATGTGCAGGGATCCGGCGATCCGGGCGCCCTTCAGCGGCTGGGTGGGTCCGAACTCCTTGCGGAGTGACATCAGGCCTGGCATCTCGTGCTCGGCCAGGCGGATCTGGTGGCGGCCGGCTTCGGCCAGCGCGATGTCGGCTACCTTGTAGTCAAATGTCATGGGGTTCCTTTGCTTTTGTCCGATGGCGGCGACGGCGTTGAAGCCTTTGCGCGAAAGTCGACCGCTGGTGGTGGTACGTGTTGTCCAGGCGTTGCCTAGCCAGTAGCTGCGGTTTTGTCCGTGGCGGGGCTTGGGTCCGTGGCCGGCCGGACGGCGGGATCATGCTGGTCCGAGCCGGCAGCCGTGGCGGCCTGGAGAAGTTCCGGCGGCAGCAGCAGCGGGATACCGTCCTCGATCGGGTAGCGCAGCTTCACGCCCGAAGCTCCCGCCGCCGTCGACACAAGCTCTTCGCCTTCCTGGACCAGGGGCGATCCGGTCACGGGACAGCGGAGGACGGACAACAGTTCAGGACTGATCTTTGGCATGATTGGTGCTCCCGACAGGGGCGCGTTCGCGCCGTTGGCTGACTGATTAGCAGGTTCCAGCCTACCGCCAGATCCGCCTCAGGAAGGTTCGCGCAGGACGCGCAGATGCCCCCGGCGGACGCCTTCGGTGCCGGGCGGGGCCTCCAGCGCTGAATGCGAGCCACGCTGACCCGGCATGGTCTGCGACTTGGGCGGCTGGGCCGCTGCTTCGCGGACCGCATTGGCGAGGGCCAGGAGGTCGTCCGGTCCGGGCTGCTGCGGGCTTGTGGGCATCGCCAGGCGAAGCACTTCCCAGCCGCGGGGCACGGTCAGTGACCCGGCGTGCTGCTCGCACAAATCGTAGCAATGCGGCTCGGCGTAGGTGGCAAGCGGACCCAGGACGGCGGTGGAGTCGGCATAGACGTACGTCAAAGTTGCCACCGCCGACTGACGGCAGGCTGACCTTGAACATTGACGGATAGCTCCCACGACATCACAGACTACTCCGTATCCCAAGTTGTTCGGAGTATTTGCCGAATCGGTGCCGCGCCCTGGCACGAAAACCGAGGTTATGTCGCGTAATTCTGCGCCCGGGTTTACAGTCAAGGTATGCAGTCATCGAACCAAGATTCAGCTTTTACGGTCCGTTTGGCTGACCCGGATGACCGCGCCGCAGAAACGGGTTCGGGTTCGCCCGGCCGAAGCTTTGCGATGCGCCGCCGGAACCGCCACGGTCGCGGCCTGCGCGGGGAGCTGGTGTTGCCAACGCACCCCGGTTATCGGACACGGTCGGACCGCTTTGACGACCTGGTGCTGGATTCCGCGCAGCGGCTCCACGACATCTGGGGCAAAACGCTCGACGGCGTCCGGTTTGCCGTCGACGAAATACCCCCGCAGCTGGAGCAACTGGTGGCCGACGCCGCCCCGCCTCCCATGGGCGTCTACACTCCCGCCACGGCAGAGGAAGGCCCGGTGATCACCCTGTACCGCCGGGTGGTTGAGCAGGGTTGCGCCAGCCGGGAGGAACTCCAGGATCTGGTGCACGACGTCGTCGTGGAACACACCGCCGAAATGCTCGGCGTAGCGCCGGAAACCCTGGATCCGGTCTACCGCCGCCGGTACTGACGCCGCCGGTACTGTCCTGTCAGTACCCCAGGGAGACCGGCACTTTTTCCTGCCCTGAAGCCGCCGGCGTGAAGGCCACCGTGGAGATGTCGTCCCGGCCGTCCTGCTGCAGGAGCAGCGCGCCGTAGGCAGCGTCACCTGACGCGGAGACAACATACGCCACCACTTCCGACTCGTCCACCTTCTCGGGGACCTTGATGGACGTTGTGGTGCCGCCGGCGACGTCGGCAGTGGCGGCCGCGCGGATCTTGCCGTCCGCGGTGATGGCAGCGTAGGAGACCGTGGCCCGGTTCTCAAGGACGCCAAACACGAGGGTTCGGTCACCGCCCTGGGGCACGGGCACCACATGCTGGCTTCCCAGCCGGACACCGGAGGCAGCCCAGGCGACGTCGGAGGCCTTCTCGTTCGTGACGCCCCGCGTGATGCGGGTTGCGGCCACAAATGACACGTCCGAAATGGTGGACACCGTGTAGTGGCCGGCGGGGACGCCAGCCAGGGAAATCTCGGTGACGGCCCCGGCTTTTGCCGTGACAACGCCGCCGCCGGGGAGGGCCTTCTGGCCGTCCCGGCCGAAGAGCTTGACCTCCACTACCGCGTCCGACGGTCCCGGAACCGTGATGGCCAGCGCGGGGCCCGCGTCGTTGAAGCCGCTGTTTCCCGTGAAGGCGGAGATCGCGCCTGCGTCTTGGATGTCCACTCCGGTCATGACCTGCCGTGCGGCAGGTGCGGCGCCCGGAGCAATGAAGTCGACGCCGCCTGGCGTCAGTCCCCTCAGGACACTCTGCTGGATGGACGCGGCCACCGGACCGCCGGCGCTCCGGACATGGACCGTGAGCTGGGCTTCACCAGGGGCCAGGCCAGCCAGGACGATTGAGCGGGTACCTCCCGGCGCGACCAGCAGCCCCCTGCTGCCCGGGGCCTGGATCTGACCCTTGCTGCCGAAGAGCTCCAGGCTGACGGTGGCAGGTGTGCTTGAGGCGTTGCTGAGGACAAGAACGGAGGTGCGGCCCACGGTGGTGCTGGCACCGGACAGCCAGAGGTCGTTGGCGGGCGGCTGGCAATTGGCAGCCGCCGAGCCCTGCAGGTCACCGTCCGTGGCAGTGAATCTCATAAGCCCGGCGGCTGAGGGCTTCTGGCCTGCCTGGGCGTCGGCGCTCAGGAAGCTGGCATCATCCACGCTGTGCCCGGCGAGGACGCCGGCGGTCAGGTCCTGGGGACCTGTCCCCTGGCCGGGCTGGCTGCCGTCCTTGGCGATCTCGACGGCGGGAGTCCCGTCAAGGGCAGCGAGCCTGCTGCCGGGGAGGACACCGCCGGGGGCGCTCAGGACGGCGCCCGTGACAGCGCTCTTGGCGGTCGCGGATTCGGGGCTGAACTGGGGGTCGGTGCCCGCCTCCGTTCCTTCGAGCAGGCGGGCCGGGCCAGGACATACCCCTGCGCTGGCGCCTGCGGGAACTGCAGCCAGCACGGCCGGGATGCTGCGGCTCCCTGCCGGCTGCGGAGCGACCGAGGAGGCTGCGAGTCCCGCGCCGGCTGCGGCCACAATCGCCACGGCCGAGACCAGGCCTGCCAGCATCTGCTTGCGAGGGGTCCTGCGGGCTGCGTCCTTATGCATTCTGGTGTTCCTTACGCAAAGATCCCTCGTCCCTCGAGAGCCCTGTGTTGGGCCGGCGCGCGGGCATGGGAATGGCGAGCATTACAGTGAGTCCTATCACCGTGATCTGTGCGATTCCGGACCAAAGGGCCCAAGGGGTGTCGTAGCGGATGGTCAGCTGGCCGGCGGTGGCAGGCAAGGTAAAGGCCTGGGCCGAGCCGGATGTTGTGGCAGTGAGCTTCCGCCCGTCGAACCAGGCGCTCCATCCCGGGTCCGCCCGTTCGGCGAGCACCACCAGCCGCCCTTCCGGTCCCTCGGCGACGGGGGTGTCGACGTCGTCGTATTTGGAGGGCACCAGCGCCACAGTGGCGCCGGCGCCGTCCACGATCCTGACGCGATGGGCAACGTCGGCGGGCTGCAGTACCGGCTGGTTCAGCGGCGTAATCCGCCAGAGCCAGCCGACATCCGTCTGGCCGACGGCAACGAGCCCCGGAACTGCGTCCATTCTGCTGGCCGTGAGCTGGGCGGCGGTATCTGCCGAGCGCAGCACCACGAATCCGGCACCAAGGCGCTCGAGCTCGGAACGGGGGTCCACGCCTTGGCCGGCCACCAGCGTGGCCACCACGCTGCGGATGGACGCCGTGACGTCGTCGTCCTCCCTGACCGTCTCCTGGCCGGGCGCGCCCAGGATGTTCCGGGCGGCGGCAATCGTTGACAAACTGTCCAGGGTGGTCCCGGCACCACGCATCAGGGCCGCGTCAAAGGCGCCGTTCTCCTGGGTGCTGATCAGCAGCGTGCGTGTCTGCTCCGGCCCGGTGCCACGGTCTATGGCGGTGGCGGGAAGCGTCCGGGCGCTGCCTGGCTGCACCAGCCGTGGCGTTCCCAGCGCGGGCCCTGCCGGCACGTCGGCCGGGAGGGCAACGGCTGAGGAACGTAGCAGGTTCTGCGCCGACCACACCGCCATGCCGGCCAGCGGACCGGCCAGCAGCACTACCATGGCAAGGGCCGTAGCGGAGCGAAGGGCCACGTTTCGCCGAATACTCGGCGAGGCTGCCCGGTCCGCGGCATCAAGCAAACGCTCGGCACCGATCAGGGCGGCTCCGAGCAGGGCGAACCCTGCGGCGGAGACGGCTGGACCGGTGAACGGTGTCACGAGGGTGTCGGCAGTTGCGCCGGTGGCAACGTGCCCTGCGAGCCAGCCACCGGCGAAGATCACCAGAGCCGCCACCCAGAGAACACGTGCTGTTCTGCTGCGCTTACCCGGGAGGAACAGGGCGGCAACGGCAAGCAGCAGGACGGGAACGGCCAGCAACAGTGCCAGCACGAGTGCCCATGGGATCGCCTGGCCGCTGAAGAACGGAAGGCCGGACAGGCCACCTTCGGCGGAGAACAGCAGCGGCTGGCCCAGGAACTGCTGCCACAGCGGGGCTGCCTCGAATCCCAGCGGAACACCCGGGTCTGCCAGCAATGCCCGCGGCCGGTCGATAACGGACAGCCCGAAGGGAAGAAAGAGCGCGGCGCTGGGCAAAAGAGCCCACCACACGGTGCGGCCACGACGGCCAAGCATCAGCCCGCAGAGCACAATAACCACAACGGCCGGGACTAGCAGTGAAGGCGCCGACGCGGTCACAACACCCAGCGTCAACCCTGCGGCGGCGGCGGCAGTCCAGGACGGCATGCCGTTGATCCCAGGCCGTGCGGGTGGTTTTTCGGTGAAACGCCGGTCACCCGCGGACGGGACAATGAACCGTCCGTGGCCCACAGCGGACCCGGTGGCGCGCAGGAGTGCCAGGACGAGCAGCGGGATCATGATGTGGGCCACCAAGGCACCGGCTCGGCCCTGGTTCAGTGCTATCTGCAAGGCAGGAGCGGCCGCCCAGAAGAGGGCGGCAACGAGGCGGAAGCGGCGCCGGATGGTCAGGCCCCCGGCCGCAAACCATGCGGTCAGGCCGGAAAGCGGGGCGGCGAGCAGCAGGAGCCAGGCCATGGCCGCGTTGGCGTCTCCCCCGCCGAGCAGGCCAAGGATCCACAGCACATAGCCGAAGGGGTCGCCCTTGCCCGGAAGCCCTGCCCCCAGGCTGATCCACCAGCTGGAGGCGTGGTGCCAGATTTCGCCAAGGGTGGAGGACACCGGAATGAGGCCTCCACCGGAAACAGCGTCGGCCCGGAACATCCCGGTGAGCGCCGTGAGGGAAGCCACGGACGCGATGATGATGGCGGCGATGGCGCCGGTCCCCACCCAACCCCGTTCGGTGGTGGTCAGGGCAGCGAAGTCATCTGATGAGTCCCCCGTGGGCTGGTCCGCCAGGGGGTCATGGACCAGGCCATCGGCCGTGGAGTTGTCGGCGCCCAGGGCTTCCATCAGGGAGCGGCGGTGGTTCCAGACTTCACGCCGGGGCGTCTGCAGCTTCTTGATGACGGACCGCCGGATCCGCCGGCTGTTTGCCGCGGTCCGGCGGGCCCTTGCCACGGCACCGGGCCGGGCCAGGGCAGCGAATGTGGCCACAAGCTGGGAGAAACCGTGCCCGGGATCCTTGACCGCAATGCTGAGCACGAGTTTGAAAATGCTGCCAAGCAGCGCACCGACCGCATGGACAGGCACCTTCCACAGCGGGGCGTGCTTGAGGCGCAGATGGACCTGGGCTTTTCGCGCCGCTGAAGCGTTTCCCTGGGCATGCGGCCGGTGGGCTACGTGGAACATCCGTGCAGTGGGAACTACCACCACACGATGCCCGGCGAGGCGGTTGCGCCAGCAGAAGTCGACGTCGTCGCCGGTGCCCGGCAGTGCGGGGTCGAAGCCCTTCAGGAGTTCCCAGATATCACGGCGGACGAGCATGCCGGCCGAGTTCACCGCAAACGCGTCAGTGCGGCCGTTGTACTGGCCCTGGTCCAGTTCGTCGGCATCGATCAGGGTAAGCCGCTCGGCCCAGCGGCTGGTGGAGAGTCCGACGTCGATCAGCCGGCGTTCCGAGTGCCAGTCCAGTTGCTTGCAGCCGGCCACGGTCACGGATGGCGCGCGCTCCACGGCACTGAGGAGTTCGGCCAGCGCCTCCGGGGCCGGGGCCGCATCGTCGTGCAGCAGCCAGACCCACTCTGTGGCGGCGCGCTGGGACTGGCCTTCCCAGGGCGCGTGCTTGTTGAGCCCGGCGCGCACGGCGCCGCCCATGCCGCTCTTGCCGGGCGGAAAGGTGCTCACATTGGTTGCACCGAAGGCCCGTTCCAGGAGGACGGCGGAGTCGTCGCGGGATCCGGTGTCCACTCCGATGAGGGAGTCCGCGGGCCGGGTCTGGTCCGCGAGGGCAGCCAGGGTTCTGGGGAGATAGGCACTGCCGTTGTGGGACACCACAACGGCAGTGACATGTACTTCCTGAAGAATTAGATTGCTCGCTTCCTTAGCCGCCGGCGCTCACGCTCGGAAAGGCCACCCCAAATGCCAAACCGTTCGTCGTTTGCCAGCGCATATTCTAGGCACTGCGACCGCACATTGCATGCACCGCAGACCTTCTTGGCGTCGCGCGTGGATCCGCCCTTCTCCGGGAAGAAGGCTTCCGGATCCGTTTGCGCGCACAATGCATCAGTCTGCCAGCCGAGTTCGCCTTCGTCGTCGAAGTCCTGCCTGAACGGCAGTCCGATCCACACCGGCTGAGTACTTGTTCCCTGTGCCGGGGTGCGCAGTTCCATGGGCGGATCCAGGTCGTCATCGTCCTGGTCGTGTCCGCCGTCAAGGAGTGCTTCGTGCGCCGCCAGGAAGGCTGTGGCCTGGTCCTGGAGGGGGTCTTTGGTATTGCGGTTGTAACGGTCCGCGGCGTCGGGATCCGCGGGATCGACGTACCAGTCGCTCGGCACCCCCCGTGCGCGGTATTTAGCCGTTGCCAGTCCGGCGACGACGGCATCTTCATGGATACGCTCTGCTTGCCCCACGGCGACCCTCCCCAAATGTTGCAGCCCTTGCCTGAATACTTGGACACTCGGTTGCGTGTCCGTATTTATGCAGTGACTTTCGATATCTAATTACACGCGTGTAACTAGTGGGGAGTCAAGCCGTGGACGGGATAATAATCAACTTTCCGGGCCAATCCCGGTCACGCCACGCCCGGGAGTTTTTCGAAGGCCCGGCGCGCCGGAGGCCTGGCGGTCAGCATCGGCGGCCAAAAGGTCCCATTTCCGCTGATTAGCTGCCAAAAATACAGGCGAAGCCCGAATTAGACAAATAGGATGACAAACTCCTGTGAGTAACATCACATCCCTGAGGGACCCGACTGGGATCCTTAGGGACTCGGTGCGCGGCATCCCCGCCAAGGACGCCCCATGGGGTCCGTGACAAGATAAAGCCATGAGTATCCCGGCGATAGATCTGATGACCACCCTGCGTTCCGGCCACGCCACGTCGCCCCGCCTGACCTGGTACGGCCCGGACTCCGAGCGCGTGGAACTCTCCGGTCGTGTGCTGGACAACTGGGTGGCAAAAACGAGCAATCTGCTGCAGGACGAACTCGACGCAGAGCCCGGCATGCGGCTGACCCTTGACCTGCCAGCCCACTGGAAATCAATGATCTGGGCACTGGCCGCCTGGCAGCTGGGCATGGAAACAGTCCTGGACGGCGGGGAGGCGGAGCTCCTGGTCACCGACAGGCCCGGAACCGTTGTGGGGAAGCACGACGCCGTTATCGCCGTCGCGCTGCCGGCCCTGGCGATGCGGTGGCCGGGTGACCTGCCTGCCGGGGTCATCGACTACGCCGCCGAGGTCCGCTCCCATGGTGACGTCTTTATGGCACACACAGACCCTTCGGCGGCCGGCTGTGCCATTCGGGCTGGCGGAGGCCAGCGGCACATCCACGAAAGCCTGATCACTGGTTTTGCGGCGTCGCATGAGGAAGGCGTCAGGCTTCTGGTCCCGGCCTCTGAAGGGCTGGAGCCTGCGCTGGCGAACTCGCTCGGCGCGTGGCACAGCGGTGGTTCAGTGGTGCTGGCGCACCCCGATGTGGAACTGACGGACAAGCTGCTGGCCGCGGAACGCATCCACGGCAAATAGTTTTCCTGCGTCAGGGCTGACGGCGGCTTTCTTGTGAGTCCCCGTCCGGCTGTTCCCCGTGCTGGGCGACGGCAGCAGCAGCTGCCTTCTCACGATGGTGCCGTTCGATGAGCTCGTGGTCGTGGGAGAACTCCGGCTCCTGATCCAGTTCTTCGTTGAAGACCCAGAACCGGTAAGCGAAGAAGCGGAAGATGGTGCCCAGGACCAGGCCCACGACGCTGCCGGCGATAAAGAGCGAGGGCTTGTCGTTCAGGTCCAGGATGTACTTCGCGAACCAGACGCAGCCTGAGGCGATCAGCAGTCCCACCAGGTTCATGACGGCGAACAGCGCGGCCTCACGGGCCACATTGGCCTGCTTGCGGTGTCTGAACGTCCAGTAACGGTTGGCAACCCACGAGAAGATGCTTGCCACGATGGTTGCCACCGCTTTGGCCCAGACCTCGCTGCCGTGCATCGGTCCGGTGAACAGCCAGATGAAGATGGCCGAGTCAATGATGAAGGCCACACCGCCCACGGCTCCGAACTTGGCCACTTCACGCCAAAATAGCGAGGCGAGCCCCCGGATACGATCTGCAAGTGCGCTAAACATGACCCTCCATGGCCGTCAGTTCATTGGGCCACACGGCCAGAGGTCTATTTTAGACCCGAAATCGGTGAACCCGCCCCACGCGGAGTGAAGGGTGATCGCGGAAATACCCGAAAAGCGGGCCCTTCGACGTCCCAAAGCCCGGATCCGGTGAGCTTTTCTGTAGGCTGGCATATGTGACTTTTCCAGTAATCGGCGTAGTTGGCGGCGGCCAACTCGCGCGCATGATGGCCCCGGCCGCTACCGCCCTTGGCTTTGAACTCCGTGTCCTGGCTGAGGGTGAGGACGTTTCAGCCGTGTCTGCTGTGTCCACTTCACCGGTGGGTGACTACAAGGACCTCCAGACTCTCCTTGACTTCGCGGCCGGCCTGGATGTCATGACGTTCGACCACGAACACGTCCCCACGGACCACCTCCGCGCGCTTTTGGCCGCCGGCGTGAATGTCCAGCCCGGTCCAGACGCCCTGGTTAATGCCCAGGACAAACTGGTGATGAGGGCTGCCATCGACAGCCTTGGGCTCCCAAACCCCATCTGGGCTGCTGTCGCTGACGTCGCCGCGCTCGTGGACTTCGGCGAAGAAACGGGTTGGCCGGTTGTCCTCAAGATGCCCCGCGGCGGCTACGACGGAAAGGGCGTGCGGATCATCGACTCCGCCGAGGCCGCCGAAGAGGCTGCTCCGTGGTTCGAGGCCATGAGCCCGCTCCTCGCCGAAGCCAAAGTTGAGTTCAGCCGCGAACTGTCCGCGCTGGTGGCGCGGACCCCGGGCGGCGAAGCGAGAGCCTGGCCGGTGGTGCACACTATCCAGGTGGACGGCGTCTGCGACGAAGTCATCGCCCCTGCCCTGGACATCCCCCTCGAGGTCGCCGCGGCTGCGGAAGACGCGGCGCTGCGCGTCGCCACGGAACTGGGCGTCACCGGAGTCATGGCGGCGGAACTCTTTGAAACACCGGGCTCCGGCGTCGGCTTCCTGATCAACGAACTCGCGATGCGCCCCCACAACACCGGGCACTGGACCCAGGACGGTTCGGTTACCAGCCAGTTTGAGCAGCACCTGCGGGCGGTCCTGGACCTGCCGCTGGGTGCCACCGACATCCTGGGCCCGGTAGTGGTCATGAAAAACTTCCTGGGCGGCGACAACCAGGATCTGTTTTCCGCCTACCCGGCCGCCCTCGCCAGCGAGCCGGCCGCCAAGGTCCACTGCTACGGAAAATCAGTGCGTCCGGGACGCAAGATTGGCCATGTCAACCTCGTAGGGACCTCCACGGATGATGTGGACTCGGTCCGGCAACGCGCAACCCGGGTGGCGGCCATCATCCGCGACGGCCGGGTTCCCACCGAAGAATCAGCACGGATTTCCGAGGAGAACGCATGACCACCGAAACCACCACCGGCACCGACCCCCGTCCCATCGTTGGGCTGGTCATGGGCTCAGACTCGGATTGGCCGGTCATGGAGGCCGCCGCGGATGCATTGGCTGAGTTCGGCATCCCCTTTGAAGCCGATGTGGTCTCCGCACACCGGATGCCCACCGAAATGATCCGATACGGCCAGACCGCCCACGAACGCGGGCTGCGCGTCATCATCGCGGGCGCCGGCGGAGCTGCCCACCTTCCCGGCATGCTGGCAAGCGTGACTCCCTTGCCCGTTATTGGCGTCCCGGTCCCGCTGAAGACCCTGGACGGCATGGATTCCCTCCTCTCCATCGTGCAAATGCCGGCCGGCGTTCCCGTAGCCACCGTGTCCATTGCCGGTGCCCGGAACGCAGGCCTGCTAGCAGTCCGGATCCTCGCGTCGGGCACGGACGAACTGGCAGCCACGCTCCGCGCCGACCTCCTGGACTTCGCCCAGGAACTCAACGACGTCGCCACCCGCAAGGGAGCCAACCTCAGGCAGAAAGTCAGCGAAGTCTTCGCCGACGGCAATGGTGTTCTCCGGGGCAGCCGTTAAGGAACGGGACATGTCCAGAAGCGAACCGCAGCAGCCAGCCACCGGCACGATCATGACTGATCCCGTCCGCTATCCGACCAGCGCCTCAGCCCCCGTCCGGACCAAACGGGGCTTTGCCCTGGTCCTGATGACCCTTCTGGTGCCCGGCAGCGCCCAGATTGTGGCCGGCGACCGCAAGCTCGGCCGTATTGCCCTGCGCGTCACCCTTACCGCCTGGGCTTTGCTGGCGGTCACCCTGCTGCTGCTGGCCGTGAACCGGTCGCTCCTGATCAACATCCTCACCAATCAGTTTGCCTCGCTGGTGATCATCCTCGTCCTGGTTGCCCTGGCGCTCGGATGGGCGTTCCTGTTCATCAACACCCTCCGGCTGATCCGCCCCGTTCTGCTGGCACCGGCGGCGCGTCCCGCCGTCGGCATTGCCCTGGTCCTCGCCCTGGTCCTGAGCAGCGGCACCCTTGGGTATGCCGCGTACCTGCTGAACGTGAGCCGCAACGCCATCGGCAGCATCTTCGCGGGGGGACCAGCGATCGATCCCGTGGACGGCCGCTACAACTTCCTGATGATGGGCGGTGACGCCGGCGACGACCGTACAGGCAGGCGCCCGGACAGCCTGTCCGTACTCAGCGTGGACGCCAAGACCGGCCAGACAGCCATCATCTCGGTGCCGCGCAACCTGCAGAACGCCCAGTTCAGCGAAGGCTCGCCCATGCGCGAGATCTACCCGGACGGCTACGACTGCGGCGACGCGTGCCTCATCAATGCCATCAACACCGAAGTGACCAACGAGCACGCGGACCTGTACCCGGGCGTCGCAGACCCCGGCGCCCAGGCCACCCTTGAGGCGGTATCGGGAACCCTCGGGATCACGGTCCAGGCCTACGTGCTGGTGGACATGGATGGCTTCGCCAAGCTGATCGACGCCATGGGCGGAATCCGGATCAAGGCCGGCGGCTGGGTTCCGATGAGCGGCTACTTCGACGAGGTTACCCGCACTCATGGCATGCCCTTGGGCTGGATTCCCGCCGGTGAACAAACACTCGATGGCGACCGCGCACTTTGGTACGGACGCTCGCGCGAATTCGTCGACGACTACGCCCGGATCCAGCGTCAGCAGTGTGTCCAACAGGCCATGCTCAAACAGCTGGATCCGGCCACGCTGGTGTCCAAATTCGAGGACATCGCCAGCGCAGGCACCAAAGTGGTGGATTCCAACATCTCCTCCTCCCAGCTGGGAAGTTTCGTGGATCTCGCCATGAAGGCCAAAGGCCAGGAAGTCAAACGGCTGACCATCGGGCCACCTGATTTTGACGCATCCTTCTCCACCGTGCCCGACTTTGACATCATCCACGAGAAGGTGGACCAGCTCCTGGCCTCCGCGTCGGGGCAGCCCCAGGCTGCCACGCCGGTCGACGGCATCTTGCAGCCCGCCGCGGCCGGCGGACGGCTGCAGGCGTCCTCGCAGCTGCCCACGGCTGCGTTCCTGGCAGCCGGTGGAGTCCGCGCGCAGACTGCCCCGCCGTCGTCGGACTTCACGCCGGTGACCACAACGCCCGACGGCGAGCCGATCACCGAGGCGATGCTGAACCAGCTCAAGAGCGAAGGCAACGAACAGGCGCTGCGTGAACTGGTGGCCACCAACGGCCAATGCGCGCCGCTCTAGGCCCGCTGCGCCGTCGCCCGGAAACCCGGCCGCGGCACCCGACTGCAAGACTACGTAGACCTGAAGACCAAGAATGGATACCGGCTGTGTACGAAATTGAAAACGTCCTCCGCGACTACGCCTGGGGTTCCACCACCGCCATCGCAGGGCTGCTGGGACGCCCCGAGTCCGGCCGGCCGGAAGCCGAACTCTGGATCGGCGCCCACCCCGGCGCCCCCTCGATGGCCCGCCGGGTGGACGGCTCCGTGGCACCGCTGGATGCCTTGATTGCCGAAGATCCGGAACATTTCCTGGGCGGCGAATCTGTGGCCGAGTTTGGCCCGCGGCTCCCGTTCCTGACCAAGATCCTTGCTGCCGCGCTGCCGTTGTCGCTCCAGGTCCATCCCAGCATCGAACAGGCCAAAGCGGGATTCGCCCGGGAGAATGCTGACGGCATTCCGCCCGATGCCGCGCACCGCAGCTACCGCGATGACAACCACAAGCCCGAAATGATCTTCGCGCTGACGCCGTTCGAAGCGTTGTGCGGGTTCCGGGCGCCGGCATCAACCCGGAAGATTCTGCTCCACCTTGCCGGCTGCTTCGACCTTGTGGAAACCGGGGTCCCGCCCCTGCTCGTGGAGCTGCTTGAGGTCCTGGAGAACCCGGACGAGGGCGCCGGCCTCAGGAGCGCCTTCGAGCGCCTGATCATGGGCGGCGAAGACGTCTCCCACACCACAGCCATGGTGGCCGCGACTCTGATCTCCGGCGCTCCGCTGGCACCGTACGAGGCGGAACTGTCCACGGTCATCAGCCTCAACGAGAAGTACCCGGGTGATCCCGGCGTGCTGATTTCGCTGCTGCTGAACAGGATTTCGCTTGCCCCCGGCGAGGCCGTCTACCTCCCAGCGGGCAACGTGCACGCGTACCTGCACGGCTTGGGTGTTGAAGTCATGGCGTCCTCGGACAACGTGCTCCGCGGCGGGCTGACGCCGAAGTACATCGATGTGCCGGAGCTGTTGCGGACCATCGAATTCCAGCCGGTGGCGGTGCCGATGCTCACGCCGGAATTCTCCGGTCTTGGCCAAGAGCTGTACCAGCCGCCCTTCCGGGAGTTCCAGCTTCAGCGGATCGAACTGGCACCCGGCGCGGAGCCGGTGCCGCTGGCCCAGGCGGGTGCCGTCGTCGTTATTGTCGTTGCCGGATCGGTGTATCTCGATTCGCCCAAGGGCGACCTGCAGCTGGCCCGCGGGGGCAGCGCTTTCCTTCCCGCCGCGGAAGCACCGGTCAATGTCCACCCGGTGGCCGGTGCCGAGTCCCCTGCCGTTGCCTTCGCCGTGACCACATCCCTGAAGGCCTGAGCCGTGGAATTCTTCCTGCAGACGCCTGCCTGGGCGGATGTCCAGTCGTCGCTGGGCCGCACAGTCCATCAGCAGTCCGGCCCGGGCTGGAGCTTCCTGGCCGTCGAGGAGAAAAACCCGGCCGGAAAGGTCCTCTACGCCCCCTATGGGCCGGTGGCATCCTCCGCGGAGGCGTTCGACGGCGCCCTAGCCGCCCTGGTGGCAACGGCCAGATCGTGCGGCGCTGTGTTTGTCCGGATTGAGCCGGTGTCCGCCGGGCTTGAGATGCCGGCCGCCACGGAGCTCAACCGGCGCGGCTTGCAGCCCGCACCCGTGAACCAGCAGCCTGAACTCAGCTGGATCGTGGACCTCGAAGATGACTTCAAGGATGTCCTCGCCGCGATGAAGCCCGTGAACCGGAACCTCTACCGGAACATCCACAAGAAGGGCGTCACATTCCGGGCGTCGCAGGACCCGGACGACATCAGTATCCTGCTGGACTTCCTGCACATGACATCTCGGCGGAACGGGTTCAAGCCGCAGAGCGACGCGTACCTGACGCAGGTGGCGGCCTCCCTCATGCCGGCAGGCGCTGCGACGCTGTTCATCGCCGAACTGCACGGCGAGCCGATCGCCGCGGCCTTGGCCTACGATTCCGCGGACACCCGGACCTACGCCCACGCCGCCTTGGATGACACTCACCGCAAGCTCAGCGCGGGCATCCCGCTCCTGGTGACCCTGATGGCAGACGCCAAGGACCGCGGCCTGAAACACGTGGACCTGTGGGGTGTCGCGCCCGCGGACCAGCCCGATCACAAGTGGGCAGGTTTCACCGCCTTCAAGAAGTCCTTCGGCGGCCGCGAGGTGGAGTACCCGGGCACCTGGGACCTCCCCGTTCAAAAGCTCCGCTACAACGCGTACCAGCTGGCCCGCAAGCTGCGCGACAAGCTTCGCGCCCTCCGCTCCCCCTCCGCGCGCCCAGCGCGAACGGACACTTAAGCCCCCTCACCTCCGCGCGAACTGGCAGCTAATACACTCAAATCCGCTGTTTGGGGTCATCAACTGCCAGTTCGTTCCCACCCGGTGCGGGCCGACGAACCGCTCAGGACCGCCCGCACTTTTTCGACGACGAAGGGCCGATCCCCTTCCAGGTCACTCTTCTGGACACGGATTTCTCGCCAGCCCAGATCTTCAGTCAGGCCCTGCCGCTTGATATCGCGGCGGTACTGGTCAGGATCACTGTGGTGGGCGCCGTCATATTGCAGTGCGATCCGATACTCCGGGTAGGCAGCATCCGGCCAGACCACAGGGTGACCCAGCCCGTTGCGGAGCACAGCATTCAATGTCGGTTCGGGAAGTCCGGCCTGTACCAGTGCCAGCCGCATCAAGCTTTCGGGTGCCGAGTCCGCCCCCACCCTGATCAGATCCAAGGCTAACCTCGCCGTTTTCACCCCGCGCATTCCCGGATACTGACCCACAATGTGCCTCAGGTCGGCAACAGTTGCCAGCGGCTTCCGTGGCATCGGGAAGTCATCTCCATGGCTGACGACAATGGAGTCACCGGCCGCGACAAGGTCGTTGAGGTCCAGCATGGTGGCCAGGTCGAGCCAGGTACGAGCCGGTGACGTGAGCCGAACGCCGTCGAACGATATGACCTCGCCGGGTTTGAACGACAACTGGTGACCCACAACGTTCCTGCGGCGCGGCTTGCAGCCGTCTGCAGGACGGGCTATGTGGATCCTCCAGTCCTGCTCCAGCCAAGCCGGGAGGCATACTCCGCAAATTCGCGCGCTGGTGGAGTGCGTCAGGACGCAACTAGGGTCAAGGCGGCTGTAGGCGCGGATGTTTTCTGCGACACTTCCCGTGCTGCCCAGCGGCAGTCTTATGCCGCGCGAGGGCGTGAATATGCCCTCCCTGCTCAGCTGTCTCCGAGTGAGGCCCAGGGCCTCTGCATCGGCAACAAGAAATGATCCGTGCGGGAGCTGAGGAGGCATGGGCGTCCGGGACATGCTCCATTGTGGACCGATTCCGGCCTGCGGTCTGCGTTATCCACAGGCTGGGTTACCTGCTGAAACGCGAACTGGCAGCTGATGACGCCAAATCAGGAATTTGGGGTCATTAGCTGCCAGTTCGCGCAGGAGTACGCGGGTTGAAGAACCTGCTAGTTCTTGCGGGCGTAGCCTTCCCACTTGCTGGCCTGGTGCTCGCCGTCAACAAAGCGGATGGTGCCGGACTTGGACCGCATCACGATGGACTGGGTCAGGACCTTGTCCTTGGAGTAGCGGACGCCCCGAAGGAGATCGCCGTCGGTGATGCCGGTGGCCGCGAAGTAGCAGTTGTCGCTGGACACGAGGTCGTTGGTGGACAGCACGCGGTCCAGGTCGTGGCCGGCGTCGATGGCCTTCTGCTTCTCGTCGTCGCTGGTGGGCCAGAGCCGGCCCTGGATGACGCCGCCGAGGGACTTGATGGCGCAGGCTGCAACGATGCCTTCCGGTGTGCCGCCGATGCCCATGAGGGCGTCGACGCCCGTGCCGGAGCGGGCTGCGGCAATCGCACCGGCAACGTCGCCGTCCATGATGAACTTGGTGCGTGCGCCGGCTTCGCGGATCTCTTCGACCAGGGGGCGGTGGCGGTCGCGGTCAAGGATCATGACGTTGAGCTGGTTGACCTTCACGCCCTTCGCCTTGGCGATCAGGTGCAGGTTCTGCTTGACCGGCAGGCGGAGGTCCACCATGTCGGCGGCTTCCGGGCCCGTGACGAGCTTTTCCATGTAGAACACGGCGGACGGATCGAACATCGAGCCGCGCTCAGCCACGGCGAGGACTGCCAAAGCGTTGTTGATGCCGAGGGCGGCCAGGCGGGTGCCGTCGATCGGGTCCACGGCAACGTCGCACTCAGGACCGGTACCGTCGCCAACATGTTCGCCGTTGAACAGCATGGGGGCTTCGTCTTTTTCGCCTTCGCCGATGACCACAACGCCGTTGAAGTGGACCGTGTGAAGGAAGGAGCGCATGGCGTCAACGGCCGCGCCGTCGGCTTTGTTCTTGTCGCCGAAGCCAACCCAGTGGCCGCCGGCGATGGCCGCGGCCTCGGTGACGCGGACAAGTTCAAGGGCGAGGTTGCGGTCTGGCTCGTCGATGCCCACGGCCAGGGAGGGGGAAATCGTGGAGTACTGCTGGGTCATAGGCGCTGGTGACACGTGAACCTCTTCTTCGAGTGGCGATCATTGGACCCGCTCGGCCGGATTCAGCCGGTGCGGTGATTCCTCTGATACTGATCATAGTCGTGGCGGCGCCTCCGGGGCGTGGCATGACGCAGTCCTGCAACATGGGCCTTGAGCCCCCGGCAATCCCCCGACTGTGAGTTGCGCCTGAACATGGGCGACTATAGAGGGGTGAGTGAAATGCAGGAAAAGACCAGCCCCGGGACCGACCCCTCCGACTCCGGAGCTAAAGGCGACGGCGACGGGACGGCTGAACCAACCCCCGTCCGCCCAGTGATCCCGGCGGCAGCGGCGAAGCGCGCCAATGCCTCCGTGATCGGCATGATCGTTGCCCTGGTGGTCAGCATCGCCGCCTTCCTGCCCATCATCCTGATGAATCCCCTCCCCAAGAGTGACGGATTCCGCCCGGACATTGACGTCAGCGCCGTGGCCCGGAACGCCTCGGATGTGGCGGGATTCACACCCGCAACACCGGACACCGGCAACACGTTCACGTCCAACTACGCACGATGGGAGTCGGGCAGCGGCAGCGGCGTTCCCACCTGGGAAGTTGGCTACCTGACACCGAACGAGTCCTTCATCGGCCTGGTCCAGACCCGCCAGTCCAACCCCACCTGGCTCGTCCAGCAGACCAAGAGCGCTCCCGTGACGGGAACGCGTGCGGCGGGCGGACAGGAGTGGGAGCTCCGTGACACCGGCAAAGGCGAGAAGAGCATGGTGCTGAACTACCGCGGAACCACCGTTGTCCTGACCGGAAGCGCACAGCTGGACGAATTCGCCGAACTGGGCGCCGCCGTCGTGAAGTCCATGGAGGCCAATCCGGCCGTCACAGTTTCACCGTCAGCCAGCACCGCCCCGTAAAGTAAGACCGTGGCTACCTACCTGACCCCCGCCCTTGCCTGGCGCCGCATGCGCGAAGGCAACGAACGCTTCGTTGCCGGCGAATCGTCGCACCCGAACCAGGATGCGTCCCGCCGGTCCTCGCTCGTGGAAAACCAGCACCCGTTTGCGGTGATCTTCGGCTGCTCGGACTCCAGGCTCGCCGCGGAGATTATCTTCGACCTGGGCCTGGGGGACGCCTTCGTGGTGCGCACCGCCGGCCAGGTGATTGACGACGCCGTACTGGGCTCCCTGGAGTACAGCATCAGTGTGCTGGGGGTGCCGCTGATCGTGGTGCTGGGGCATGACAGCTGCGGCGCCGTCAGTGCCACCAAGTCCGCAGTGGACACCGGCAACATGCCCGTGGGCTTTATGCGGGACCTGGTGGAGCGCATCACGCCCTCGGTGCTGACGTCCATGCGGAACGGCGAGCACGAGATCAACGACATGGTGGTGGAGCACGTCAAGCAGACGTCCCAGCGCCTTGTGGACAGCTCCCGTGTGATTTCCGCCGCAATCGAGGACGGCCGCGCCGCGGTGATCGGCCTCTCCTACAGCCTCGCCGAAGGCCGCGCCAACGTAGTTTCCGGGATCGGCGACGTCTAGGCGCTGCCCGAATCAATGCCCGTAGCATGCGGTTCACGGTTTTAGTCCGGGCCCCCGATCGCCCTAAGCTAGCCCCATGACTTCCACTGAAGAATTCCGCATTGAACACGACACGATGGGCGAAGTCCGCGTCCCCGTGAACGCCCTGTACCGTGCACAGACGCAGCGTGCAGTTGAAAACTTCCCCATCTCCGGCAAGACCCTGGAACGCGCGCACATCGAGGCGCTGGCCCGGGTCAAGAAGGCTGCCGCGCAGGCCAACGCAGAACTTGGGGTGCTCGACGGCGAGCTGGCCAAGGCGATTGCAGCGGCTGCCGATGAGGTAGCTGCCGGCAAGTACGACGGCGACTTCCCCATCGACGTTTTCCAGACCGGTTCCGGCACGTCCTCGAACATGAACATGAACGAGGTCATCGCCGAGCTGGCCACGCGTGCCCTCAAAGCCGCCGGGAGTGACAAAGTTGTCCACCCGAACGACCACGTCAACGCCTCGCAGTCCTCCAACGACGTCTTCCCCACCTCGGTCCACGTTGCCGCCACCTCGGCCCTGATCAACGACCTCATCCCGGCGCTTGGCTACCTGGCCGAGTCGCTGGAGCGCAAGGCCGTGGAGTTCACCGACGTCGTCAAGTCCGGCCGCACCCACCTCATGGACGCCACCCCGGTGACGCTCGGCCAGGAGTTCGGCGGCTATGCAGCCCAGGTCCGCTACGGCATCGAGCGCATCAACGCCGCCCTCCCCCGTGTTGCCGAAGTTCCGCTCGGCGGCACCGCGGTGGGCACCGGCATCAACACCCCGGCCGGCTTCCCGGAACGCGTCATCGAACTGCTCGCCACGGACACCGGCCTGCCGCTGACCGAGGCCCGCGACCACTTCGAGGCCCAGGCCAACCGCGACGGCCTCATCGAAGGCTCCAGCCAACTGCGCAACATCGCGATCTCCTTTATGAAGATCAACAATGACCTCCGCTGGATGGGCTCCGGCCCCAACACCGGCCTCGGCGAAATCGCCATTCCGGACCTGCAGCCGGGCTCCTCGATCATGCCGGGCAAGGTCAACCCTGTCATCTGCGAAGCGTCCATCATGGTCTGCGCCCAGGTCATCGGCAACGACACCGCGATCGCCTGGTCCGGCACCAACGGCGCGTTCGAACTCAACGTCGGCATCCCCGTGATGGCCGCCAACCTGCTCGAGTCCATCCGCCTGCTGGCCAACACCAGCCGCGTCATGGCGGACAAGATGATCGACGGTATTACCGCCAACGTGGAACGCGCCCGCTTCCTCGCCGAGGCCTCCCCCTCGATTGTCACCCCGCTGAACAAGTACATCGGCTACGAGAACGCGGCGAAGATCGCCAAGAAGGCCGTGGCCGAGGGCCTCACCATCCGTGAGACCGTCGTCGCCATGGGTTTCCTGGAGCGCGGCGAGGTCACCGAAGAGCAGCTGGATACCGCCCTGGACGTTATGTCCATGACGCGCCCGCCGCACAAGGCATAGCCCCGATCCCCACGGCGCCCAGCACGAACGTTCGACGGCGGCCGGCACCTTCCCCACGGAAGGCGCCGGCCGCCGTCGTACGTGGTGCCTGCGCTCAGCCTGTTCAAGAACCGGATCTTCGTCAACGCCACGGCCATCGGCTTTACCCTGGGCCTGGGCATGTTCTCCGCCATCGCCTTTGTGCCCACTTTCCTGCAAATGTCATCCGGGACGTCAGCGGCTGAATCCGGGCTTCTGATGCTGCCCATGATGGTAGGCCTCATGGGCATGGCCATCTATTCGGGCATCCGGATCTCCAAGACCGGCAAGTACAAGATGTTCCCCATCGTCGGGGCGGCCTTGACGATCGCGGCGATGCTGTGGCTCACCACCCTGACCGCCGAAACCCCCATCTGGGTCATCTGCGTCCAGCTGTTCGTGTTCGGCGCAGGACTGGGATCGATCATGCAGGTCATCGTCCTGGTGGTGCAGAATTCTGTCCCCGCGGATCAGATCGGCACGGCAACCAGCACCAACAACTACTTCCGCGAAGTCGGCGCGTCCCTGGGCGTGGCAGTGTTCGGCGCGATTTTCGCCAACCGGCTCTCGGAGTCACTGACCAGCGCGTTCACCGGCGCCGGAGCGTCCGCGGAACAGGCCTCGCAGTCCACCAGCACCCTGGACCCGCAGGCCCTGAGCCAGTTGCCGGACCAGCTGCGCGATGCAATCGTGAACGCCTACGCGGACTCCCTTGCTCCGGTCTTCTGGTACCTGGTGCCGTTCATCGCCCTCGCGCTGATCCTGGCCATCACGTTGAAGCAGATCCCGCTCTCGGACACCGCCGGCATGGTGGCCCGGGGCGAGGCTGTCGGCGGCGAGGAAGCAGAACGCCTGGAAGCAGAGCACCTGGCCCTGCTGAATGGCGGAACGGAGAAGGAACCCGCCGCCGTCCCTGACCCCGCGGACAGCCTGAAGGACGACGACGGCGAGCTGGTCTCCCAGCGCCGCTGACCGGCGTCGCAAGGCTATAAGCCATAGCGGCGGAGGCCGCAGTAAAAAGCCTGCAGGGGCGCCGCGATCTTGGGGGTTGCGGCGCCCCTGTTGTTTTCCTGGCGCCTGCGGACCGAGGCCGCAAGTGTCCTCTCGCGCTAAGCCGGCAGCAGCATCGCGGCAGCGGCACCGGCGAGCATAAACGGGCCGAACGGGATGGAGGACGTCAGGGTGCCGCGGCGGGCCGCCAGCAGCGCCAAGGACCAGAGGCCACCCAGCAGGAAAGCCGCGAAGGTCCCCGCGAAGACGTGCCCCCAGCCGAGATAGCCAAGGTACATTCCCAGGACACCGGCCAGCTTCACGTCGCCAAAACCCATGCCGGGCGGGTAAACCATCCGCAGGACAAAATAGAAGGCCCACAGAACCGCTCCCCCCGCCAGGATGCGCAGCGCCGGGATCCCCAGGAGCTCGGCGGCACCGTCGGGTGACCCCACGAGCGCGGCAGGACCGGCGATCACGTGCACCAAGGCCGCCGCGAGCAACAGGACCCCCGCCACACCGTAGGACGGGAAGACAATCCGGTTGGGCAGCAGATGGTGGCGAACGTCAATCACCGTCAGCCGGGCCGCCATAACAATAAAGTAGGCACAGGCGGCCAGCACCAGCCAGAACGCCAGCGGGGTGGCGTCCCACAGTCCATCGAGTCGTCGGATCACCCCTCGGATGCTACTGGATTCGCGCGCCGCACTGCTGAGCCCACGCGTAAACTGTGGATATGTCGACATGGGACACCAGGCGCCGGCCGGATCCGGAGGGCAGCGCCGCCGCTGCAGACCTGAGCACCATGTTCCGGAACCTTTGCCGGTCTTCCCCCTGGAAGTGGCAGTCACTGCGCTTTGAATACTGGGATGAACCGTTTTCCGACGTCCCCCACCCGTCTGCTCCGCTGGTCCGCGCCTGGCTGCGCCGGCCCGGGGCGCTGCGCCTGGAAACCGCTGACCGGCTTGTCCTCCACAGCACCACCGGCATCAACGATTCGAAGGACGGGTTGTACGTCAGCGCCACCCGGAAGTCCTGGCTGCTGCCGCCCCACCTCGTGGCGCCCGTTTACGACGACGGCGGCCTGGTCAGGCGCCGGCCGGAGGCAGCATACGGCGAGCCGGGCTTCGGGAACGGCCGTTTCTCGGCTGCCCTTGATCCCGTGGAACTCGCCGGGAATGCCCCGGTCCCGATCGAGTTCCCGGGCACCAACGCCGTAGAGGTCGACGCCGTTCGCCGCGTGGATCACGATGGCCGGCCGGCGCTGGAGGCAACCGTGACACCCACCGCGTCCTACCATCCAACGGATCCTGCCGCTCCGCTCTGCCTGCCCGGCAGCAACCGGGTGCGGATCGACGTGGAAACCGGCGTCTGCGTGGCCAGCCAGTCACTGGACGCGGCAACCCCGGATTACGGGCACTGGATCCGGATCCTCGCCGTGGACGAATATATGCTGGACGACCTGTTCGTGGCAGAGTCCATGAACCTTACGGACGTCCGACGCCACATCAGCTGGGACATCCACGCCTGACTACGGGTCCTCTCCGACCGCAACCGGCGGTTGACAGGCTCCACGGCCAGGCGTCGGCTAGGCTTCCCTGATGACCGCGCTGACTTCCATCTGGCCCCTCTTCGGCTTTGAGCTGACCACACCCCGCCTGGTGCTGCGTCCCATCGCCGACGCCGACATTCCGGCCGCAGTTGCCGCGGCCGCCAGCGGAGTCCACGAACCCGGCCGGAGCCCCTTCAGCACTCCGTGGACGGAACTGCCGGCGGAGTCCTTAGGGCACAACATGGCGCAGTGGTACTGGCGCTGCCGCGGCCAGGCCACGCCCGAGGACTGGACCCTGCTCCTGGGCATCTGGTACAAGGACGAATTCATCGGCTGCCAGGACATCGGCGCCAAGGACTTTGCCACCCTCAAGACCGTCAGCACCGGCTCATGGCTCAAGCAGTCCCTCCACGGCCAAGGGCTGGGCGCGGAGATGCGGGCCGCCGTCGCGCTTTACGCGTTCGACTGGCTCGGCGCCGAAGTGGCCGAATCCGAAGCCGCCGCCTGGAACGCCGCGTCCCTGGGCGTGTCCCGCTCCCTCGGCTACGAACTCAACGGCACCAACAGGCAATCCTGGGGCGGCAAGGCCGTCGAAGTCCAAAAAGTGCGCCTCACCCCCGCAACCTTCAAACGCCCCGACTGGACCCTCAAGGTAGAAGGCCACGAAGGAGCGGCCAAGTTCCTCGTCGGCTGAGTGCCGGGCGCGGCTGGGTTCGTGCGCCCCGTGCCCTTCGCCGTCGCTTAGACACCTCCCGACGCGCCGCTTCACAGAGCGGCCCGTAGCTGGGTCCGTCAGCCCCCGGACCTTCTCCGTCGCTTAGACACAGCGCATAGGGGCCATTTCGGTCGCTGGGCGACCTCCACGGCCCGATGCGCCGCGATGCGCTCCTACGAGAAGGCCCGGGGCCTGCCGTGTGCGTCGGTCACTTCTCGTGCCGATTCTTGCGGGACTGCCCGGGACGCACGAGAACGCCGGCTCAGCCTTCCGGCAGCGTGCGTCAGAGCGAGGAACGAGCAGCACGCAGAGGAAGGGTGACCCGGCGTTCGGACGGTACCGGGACAGGACCTTAGATCTCAGCCCCTTCGAGGAGCTCTGTTACCAGGGCTGCGATCGGGGAGCGCTCCGAGCGGGTCAGGGTGATGTGGCCGAAGAGGGGGTGTCCTTTCAGGGTTTCGACGACGGCGGCGATTCCGTCGTGCCGGCCGACGCGCAGGTTGTCACGCTGGGCGACGTCGTGGGTGAGGACGATCTTGGAGTTCTGGCCGATGCGGCTCATCACGGTGAGCAGGACGTTCTTCTCGAGTGACTGGGCCTCGTCGACGATCACGAAGGCGTCGTGCAGGGAACGGCCGCGGATGTGGGTCAGCGGCATGACCTCGAGCATGCCGCGGTCCATAACTTCTTCCACGACTTCCTGGCTGACCAGGGCACCGAGCGTATCAAAGACCGCCTGGGCCCAGGGGTTCATCTTTTCCGACTCGGAGCCGGGCAAGTAGCCGAGTTCCTGGCCGCCCACGGCGTAGAGCGGGCGGAAGACGATCACCTTGCGGTGCTCGCGGCGTTCCAGCACAGCTTCCAGGCCGGCGCACAGGGCCAGCGCGGATTTGCCGGTGCCGGCCCGTCCGCCGACCGAAACGATTCCGACGGCGGGGTCCATCAACAAGTCGATGGCCAGCCGCTGTTCCGCGGAGCGTCCGTGGAGCCCGAACACGTCCCGGTCCCCCTTGACCAGCCGCACCTGCTTGTCGGCGCCCACACGGCCCAGGGCTGAGCCCCGGTTGGAGAGGATCACCAGCCCGGTGTTGACCGGCATTTCGGCGGCTGCGGGGATGAAGACGGGTTCGTGGCCGTACAGGGTGGAGATTTCGTCCTCGCTGGCTTCCACCTCGGCGACGCCGGTCCAGCCCGAATCCTTCACGAGCTCGTTGCGGTATTCGTCGGCCGTAAGTCCCATGGCGGAGGCCTTAACCCGCATGGGGAGATCCTTTGAAACCACGGTGACATTCCGGCCTTCATTGGCCAGGTTCTTGGCCACTGCAAGGATGCGGCTGTCGTTGTCGCCGCTGCGGAAACCCAGCGGAAGCACCTCGGCGGAAATGTGGTTCAGCTCCACCAGCAGGGTGCCGCCCTCGTTTCCGATGGGGATGGGTTTGCTCAAGCCACCGTGTTTCACCCGGAGGTCATCGAGCAGCCGGAGCGCCTTGCGGGCAAAGTAGCCCAGTTCGGGGTCGTGCCGTTTCCCCTCAAGTTCGGTGATGACAACGATGGGAACAATGACTTCGTGCTCGGCAAAGCGCAGCAGCGCCTGTGGATCCGAGAGCAGGACGGAGGTGTCAATGACGAAGCTGCTGATGGTGGCGTCCCTTCCGGAGACAGCAAAACCGGCCGCAGATATTTCGTCTGCTGCACCGGTTTGTGAGGTGGCTCGCGTGGCGCGAGAGGTAGCTTTCTGTCCCTGGTCAAAAACGGCTTCGGGCAGTTGTTCAGAATTAGCCACATCGACTCCAGCCCCGGGCACGCCCGGAATTGTTATTGGTGAGGCGGCTCGGCCTGGAGGCCGGGTCCGGCCTCCCATACAACCGGTGCGAAATTCGCTCCATGTACTGGCCTCCCCGATCAGCCGGCGTATTTGCCTGCTGATGGATATAACGTAAATCCCTGCCCAGTAATTTCCGGTGCCATCCGTCGGCGATTCCTGTTGCCGGCTTGTGAATTCCGGATGAACGGACCGGCCGGATCAGGTCCCGAAGCGCCGCTGCCTGCCTGCGTAGTCGCGAAGGGCGCGGAGAAAGTCCACTTTGCGGAAGGCGGGCCACAAGGCCTCGCAGAAGTAGAACTCGCTGTACGCGCTCTGCCACATCAGGAACCCGGACAGCCGCTGCTCCCCGGAGGTTCTGATCACCAGGTCCGGATCCGGCTGGCCGCGCGTGTAGAGGAAACGGGAAATATCGTCCACGGACAGGGTGTCGGCGAGCGCCGAAATGTCAGAGCCCTTGGCGACGGCGTCGTGAAGCAGCTCCCGCACGGCGTCAACGATTTCGCGGCGTCCGCCGTAGCCCACCGCAACGTTGACATGGATCTTTTCGCGTACCGGTGTGCGGGCAGTGAGCTTGTTGAGCCGTTCCGCCAGGTAGTCGGGCAGGAGCTCGGGGGCGCCCATGGCGTTGACCGAGATGTTGGCGTCCTCGTCCAGGCGGTCCAGGGTGTTGGCAATGATCCCCATCAGAAGATCCAGCTCCTCGCTGGACCGGCTCATGTTGTCCGTGGACAGCATGTAGAGCGTGACCACCTTGACCCCAAGCTCCTGGCACCAGCCGAGGAATTCATGGATCTTGTCCGCGCCGGCCTGGTGGCCCTGGCTGGTGGGTGCGTTGAACTGTTTGGCCCAGCGGCGGTTGCCATCCACCATCACGCCGATGTGATTGGGAATGCGGCCGCCGGCCAACTCGCTGAGCAGCCGCCTCTCGTAGAAGTCATAAAGGAACCCGCGCAATTCCACGAGGAGACTCACCTGACTTCCGTTGCTGTTCGACGGCATTGCACATCCTAGGCTACCGTCCGGGACCGGGACCGGCGTGACGGTACGTTCCCGGATGACCCGTCATGATTGCTACCCATG
The DNA here is from genome assembly GCF_054057635.1 of Arthrobacter sp. UYNi723. Classification (NCBI taxonomy): domain Bacteria; kingdom Bacillati; phylum Actinomycetota; class Actinomycetes; order Micrococcales; family Micrococcaceae; genus Arthrobacter; species Arthrobacter sp. UYNi723. The sequence goes on along the minus strand of NZ_JBSRZM010000003.1, from coordinate 80,539 downwards.
AGTAACTTATCCAAAGAGAGGATATTCTGAAGCCATGAACAGCCAGACTCCTGACGGCCCCCGCGCGCCCTCGGCGGACCACGGCCACAGCCCCTTGAACGACGCCGCCGTCCGGCTGGCCGAGCTCCTGATGATCAAGCCCAAGTGGCGCGGCTGGATCCACACCGTCACGGCTCCGTTGGCACTGTCAGCGGGCATCGTCCTGGTGGTCCTCGCCCCCACTACGGACCGCAAGATCACCTCGGCCATCTACGCTGCCACCGGAGTCCTGCTTTTTGGCATCAGTGCCATCTACCACCGCGGCAACTGGTCTCCGGGCGTGAAGATTGTCCTCAAGCGCCTGGACCACACCAACATCATGCTGGTCATCGCCGGCAGCTATACGCCCCTGGCCTGGTCGCTCCTGGAACAGCCCAAGGCGGTCCTGCTGCTCTGGGTCATTTGGTCCGGGGCCATTCTCGGGGTGCTGTTCCGGCTGCTGTGGACGAACGCGCCGCGCTGGCTATACGTGCCGATCTACATCGCCCTGGGCTGCGGGTCGCTGTTCTACCTGCCTGAGTTCTTCGCGGCCAGCGTCCCCGCCGCCGTCCTGATCTGTGTGGGCGGCATTCTGTACATCACCGGTGCCGTGTTCTACGCGCTCAAGAAACCCAACTTCAGCTACGAGCACTTTGGCTTCCACGAACTCTTCCATGCCCTGACGGTCCTGGCCTTCGCAGCACATTTCACGGCGATCGCCATCGCAGTCCTCAGTTGAACCGTCGAGGCCCGGTGAGAACGCGGGAAATCGGCTCGCTTCAGTCGCGGGGCTGGGACCGGTCGGCGGCCTGGCTCTGACCATTCTCGTCGAGTCCGGCATTGTCGCCGGCAGCATCCGTGTCCCCGGCGGCACCGACGCCGTCGTGGTCATCCGCAGCTTCAATGTCAACCGCCTCAGCCGCAGCCTCCGCCGCCGCCTGGCGCTCCTCTGCCACCTGCGCCCGGTAGCGGACGCGGCGGATGCGGCGGACCATGTCCACAATCAGCAGCGTGGTGGCCAGCACAAAGAAAGCCGTCATGATGAAGCCCCACAGGCCCGGGGTGATCTGGTCCTCGGAGATGCCCTCACGCAGGCCGGGCGTCGGCAGCGGCGAGGGGGTGGCGGTCAGGGCGAGGAGCAAGTGATGCACGGTTCAAACCTTCTGTGGAAAATGATGGGCAGCCGGCCGCGGATTCCGGAGGCGGGTCCGCGGGACCCGGACCAGCCCACAGCTTTTCTACACGGCATAGAATATTCTGCCGCTTCTATCTTAGCCCGGCAAAAAGGTCCTTTTCGGGCAACTCCGCGGGGACCCTGGACTCGATCAGGGAGTAGTCTTCCCACGGCCACACGCGGCGCTGCATCTCGGCCGACACGGCAAAGAAGAACCCCAGCGGATCCACCTGCGTCCGGTGCGCGCGGAGTGCGTCGTCGCGGGCCTCAAAAAAATCCCCGCAGTCGATCTGCGTGGTGGTGGCATGGGCACCCTGCGGCGGGGTGTGGCCTTCCGCGTCCGTTTCCAGCCACGCGGCCAGCCGCTGGGCGTACGGGGACTGCAGGCCTGCTTCTTCCAGGGCAAAATGCAGTGCGCGGAACCGGTCCGGGCTGAAGGCCCTGTCGTAATAGAGCTTGCTGGGTTCCCAGGCCGCTCCGGCGTCGGGATACCTGCCGGGGTCACCCGCAGCCGCAAATGCCTCCACTGCCACCCGGTGCGCCATGATGTGGTCCGGGTGCGGGTATCCCCCGTTTTCGTCATAGCTGACGATCACCTGCGGCTTGAAGTCCCGGACCAGCCGCACCAGCGGCGCCGCGGCGCGCTCCAGCGGCTGGACGGCGAAGGATCCGGCCGGCAGCGGCGGCAGAGGATCGCCCTCTGGCAGGCCGGAGTCCGTGAATCCCAACCAGCGCTGCTGGATGCCAAGTACCTTGGCCGCCTGGTCCATTTCCAGCCGGCGCGCCCCGGCCATGTCCCGCTTGGGATGCGGCTCGCCTTCCACGGCAGGGTTCTGGATGTCTCCGCGGGATCCGTCGGTGCAGGTGGCCACCATGACTTCCACTCCGGCGGCGGCGTACATGGCCATGGTCGCGGCGCCCTTGCTGGACTCGTCGTCCGGGTGCGCATGAACGGCTAGCAGCCTCAGCGTTGCCGGGGTATTGGTGGACGCTGTCATCGAGGACGGCTCCTTATTCTTCTGCGGCTGCTGTGACGGCCACTGGACTGAAGGGACTGCATGACTGGACGGACGGGATAGCTGTGCCGGGGGTGCTGATCCGGACCGGACGGCCACGGCCTGGAACCGAACTAAACTGGACTGGTGACTACCCAGGATCAGCCCGCCGTGTCCCCGCCTGCAGACACTAGCCTAGCCAATCGTTATGGCAGTAAAAAGCAGCCCCTCCCGCGTGCGGTCAAACGTGGCATTGCCGTAGCAGCGCTGGCGGCTGGAGTGGGGTTTATGGCCTGGGTCTCCACGTCCTCAGCCGGCTCTGACGTAACGTTCAAGGACATCGGTTTCAGCACCATCGATGCCACGGCGGCCGAGGTTGATTTCCAGGTCACTAGGGAACCGGGGACGGCCGTCAAGTGCGCCGTCAAGGCCCTCGACTCCAAGTTCGCCGTGGTGGGCTGGAAAGTAGTGGACATCCCGCCCGGGGAAGCTGACGGAACGGCCGACGGCGGCAGGACAGTTTCGCAGCGCGTGACACTCCGGACGGAGTCCCTGTCCGTTTCCGGTGTGGTGGACGACTGCTGGATTCCGGGTGCCGGGACGTAGCGCCGTGTGATCTATGCCCCATCCCGGGTTGGGTATGTCCGGAGTTTTGACTACAATGGGTCAATACCTTTACCCCGCTGAGCTGGTTGCTGAGTTCCAAAAGTGGCCACCGTTGCGGGGTCTTTTGCATGTACGACCATTAGGAGAAGTCCGTGTCTACCACCAACAGCGCGCCTGCAGCCTGGCTCACCCAGGAAGCTTTTGACCGCCTGAAGGCAGAGCTGGACCACCTTTCCGGCCCTGGCCGTGCGGAGATTGTCCAGAAGATTGAAGCTGCCCGGCAAGAGGGCGACCTGAAGGAAAACGGCGGCTACCATGCGGCCAAAGAAGAGCAGGGCAAGATCGAAGCCCGGATCCGCCAGCTGACGGCCCTTCTGCGCGACGCCCACGTGGGCGAGTCCCCCGCTGACGACGGCATTGTGGAGCCCGGCATGCTCGTTGTTGCCCGGATCGCAGGCGACGAAGAGACATTCCTGCTGGGGTCCCGCGAAATCGCCGGCGATTCAGACCTGGACGTGTTCAGTGAGAAGTCACCCCTCGGCGCCGCAATCGTCGGCCACAAAGAGGGCGCGAAGCTCAGCTACACGGCTCCGAACGGCAAGGACATCACGGTGGAAATCCTCTCCGCCAAGCCTTACGCAGGCTGACGCTTCACACTGATCGTTTCAGGCCAACCAGGCCTGGCCAACGCCGGTCCCCGTCAGGGGGCCGGCGTTCTTGCGTGCTTGGGGCGCAGCAATAGGGCAGCGACAACTCCGCCTGCCGCTCCGCCGAGGTGCGCCTGCCAGGAGATGTAGCTGCCCATGATGGGCAGCACCCCCAGCAGGATGCCGCCGTAGACCATAAACAGCACCACGGCGAGCAGAATCTGGCGCCAGCTGTGGTTGAAGAAACCCCGCACGAGGAGGAAGGCGAACAATCCGAAAACCAGGCCGGAGGCGCCAACGGTGATGCCGCCGTCGCCAATCAGCCACACTGTCAGTCCGGAGCCCAGCCAGCTGAACCCGAGGGCCGCCAGGAACACCCTCGCGCCGGAGAGGAACACCAGGAAGCCGAAAACGATCAGGGGCAGGGCATTGGACAGCAGGTGGTTCAGATTGGCGTGCAGCAGCGGGAACGTCAGGATGTCCAGAAGCCCGTCCGCGGACCGGGGCCGGAGCCCGAAAGTCCGGTTCAGGGCATGCAGGGTCAGCATGTTGATCAGTTCGATCACAAAGAGCACGGCCACAAAGCCGCCGGCCACCAACAGTCCGCCTTTCGCCCGCGAGGCTGTGGTTTCCCGGTTCCGCGGCTTTCCGTCCCCCGTCGCGTCAAGCATGGCTGCTCCTAATGCACCACAATGGGCTGGAAACCCTCGGCACGAAGGGCGCCGAGGACCTGCTCGCAATGTTCGTGGCCCTTGGTTTCGAGGTTCACGGTGATGGAAACGTCGCCCATGCTGATGGACCCGCCAACACGGGTGTGGTCCAGGCCCGTGACGTTCGCATCGTTTTCGGCGATGATGCGGGCGATGGTGGCCAGCGAACCGGGCCGGTCATCCAGCATCATCCGGACGGTCATGTAGCGCCCGGCGGCGGACAGGCCCCGCTGGATGACTTTGAGCATCAGCATCGGATCGATGTTGCCGCCGGACAGGATCACGGCCGTGGTGCCGGGGTTTTCGATCTTGCCGTCCATCAAGGCGGCAACCCCCACCGCTCCCGCGGGTTCCACCACCATCTTGGCCCGTTCCAGCAGGAAGATCAGGGCCCGCGCCAGGGAATCCTCGCTGACGGTGACAACATCGTCCACGAGCTCACGGATGATGCTGAAGGGCAGCTGTCCGGGCCGGCCCACGGCGATGCCGTCAGCCATGGTGGACACCTTCTTCAGCGGAACCAGGGCGTCGGCGGCGAGGGACGGTGGATAAGCCGCGGCGTTTTCGGCCTGGACACCAATGATGCGGATTTCCCGCCCAAGTTCCCTGGCCCGGGCCTTGACGGCGACAGCGACGCCGGCCAGCAGCCCGCCGCCGCCCACACCCATCAGGATGGTGTCCACGTTGGGGATCTGCTCGAGAATTTCCAGGCCGATGGTTCCCTGGCCGGACACCACATCAACATTGTCGAAGGGGTGCACAAAGACCATGCCGGACTCGTCGGCGTAGCGCTGCGCCTCGGCGAGGGCCTCATCCACGTTGTGGCCGTGGAGGATCACCTCCGCACCGTGGCTGCGGGTGGCCGCCAGTTTCGGGAGGGCTACGCCCAGCGGCATGTAGATGCGGGCCTTGATGCCCAGGCTTTTGGCGGCTACGGCCACGCCCTGTGCGTGGTTGCCGGCTGACGCGGCCACAACACCGCGTTTTTTATCCTCAGCCGAGAGCTTGGCCATGCGGACATACGCACCGCGGACCTTGAACGATCCGGCCCGCTGCAGGTTTTCGCACTTGAAGAAGACGTCGCCGCCTACCATCCCGCCCAGGGCCCGTGAGGATTCCACCGGGGTCCGCATAATAATCCCCTCGAGCAGCTTCTGCGCCTCCAGGACATCGTCCAGCGTGACGGGAAGGGTTTCAAGGGTGTTCACGGACTTATTCTCCTTGGTGGATACGGCTCCGGCGCCATGGCTCATGTTTCAGGCCTGGGCGTCCGGATTGGCTGCTTCTGTGCTGGCTGCGGCGTCCTCGCCGCGCTTGGGCTTGAAGCCTGGCAACCGGACGTCCCTGATGGAGTCATCATGGTCCGGGCCTGGCGTCACCGGCCCTCCGGGGGTTGCCAGCACCTGTTCATGTTCCCACGTTCTGGCCGCGATGTAGCGAATTGCGGAGTTTGCTACGGCGAGGATGGGGACTGAGAACAGCGCGCCGGGGATGCCCGCAAGGTACGAACCCGCCGCCACAGAGAGGATGACCGCCACCGGGTGCAGTGCCACGGCCTTGCCCATCACGAGGGGTTGCAGGATGTGGCTCTCCAGCTGCTGGACCAGCAGGACGATAGCCAGCATGATCAGGGCGTTGACCGGCCCGTTGGCCACCAGGGCCAGGAGTACGGCGATGGCCCCGGTCACCAGGGCACCGACTACCGGGATAAAGGAACCGATGAACACGAGCACGCTCAGGGGCAGGGCCAGCGGCACCCCGATGATGGCCGCGCCGGCGCCGATGCCTACCGCGTCAACAAACGCAACAAACATCTGGATCCGTGCGTAGCTGACCATGGAAGCCCAGCCCTTGCGTCCGGCACCGAACGTTGCCGCACGCGCTTTCTTCGGGAGGAGGCGGACCAGGAAGGCCCAGATCCTGTCGCCTTCGAGCAGGAAGAAGATCAGGATGAACAGGGCCAGCACCATTCCCGCGGCGAAGTGGCCCGCGGTGCTGCCGAAGGACAACGCACCGCTGAGGATGCTGCTGCTGTTGTTCTGGAGTGCGGCGGATGCTTCCTTGAGGTACTGGTCGATCTGGTCGGCGGTGAGGTGCAGGGGCCCTTCGGCCAGCCAGTCCTGGATCTGCTTCACGCCGGTCAGCGCCTGGGACCACAATTCGCCGAAACCTGAAGCCAGCTGGCGTCCCACCAAGGCAAGGGCGCCAGCAATCACACCGATGAACCCCAGCACCGTGATGGCCACCGCGGCGCCGTTTGGCAGGCGCCTGCTCCGCAGCCAGCGCACTACCGGGCTCAGCAGCCCGGCCAGCAGTGCGGCCACCATAACGGGGATAATCAGGAAGCTGATCCGGCTGAGCAGCCAAATCAGGGCGCTGGCCATCAACAGGATGAGACCAAGCCGCCAGGCCCACGACGCAGCGATCCGGATACCATAGGGAATGTCCTGCTCAAGCTCCCGGTCCGCACGCACCCGCGCCGGGCGGGCAGTTTCCACCGGCCGGACCGTGTCCGGTACTGTGCCTGTGGGCGTTGAATCGGATGGTGTGGCGTCCTCGGCTGGCGTCATAGCCTAATACTTCCTCAGCACTGGCCCTTATGCGAAACGGCTACCCGGCCCCGCCCAGGACAGCATCGATCCCCCAGGCCATCGTGAACGTTTCCCCGGCCGAAAGCCACCGCAGCCCGTCACCCGAGTTGAAGGCGTTGGCCGGACCGGTCATGGGTTCGATGGCCACCGCCCTGGGCCTGCCGGGCAGCTCAGTTGTCACAAAGATGTGGACGTAGCCGCAGGATTCGTCCTGCCACAACGTGACACTGCGGCCGTCAGATGCGCTGAGCACATGGCGGGCCGCACCGCCGTCGAACGTCAGGTCAGTGAGGGCGACATCGATCTCAAGGTCCCCCACCGTTTGGCCGCTGCGGAAGTCACTGTCCCCGCTGACGGGCTCCGAGCTCCGCGGAATCAGGCGCTGGTCCGCCACCAGTCGGGTGCCGGCGGCGACGGTCAGGGTCAGGTGGTCCACGTCCGCGTCGCCCAGCCGCAGGTAAGGGTGGGCGCCCAGGACGAACGGCGCTGACGTGTTGGAATCGTTGATCAGCGTCTGGCGGACTTCCAGGCCACGGTCCTCACCGAGAAGGTACTGGACACGGTGCCGCACCAGGAAGGGGTAGCCATGCTGCGGGAAGACCGTCGCCTCGAGGGTCACGGAATATTGCGATTCATCAACCAAGCTGTAGGCGGAGTTGCGGAGCAGTCCATGGCTGGCGTTGTTCCGTGAAACCTCCGTGATGTCCAGTTGCTGCTTCTTACCGTCCAGGTACCAGAGCCCGTCCTCCACCCTGTTTGCCCAGGGGGCGAGGGTGATCCCGGCGGCGCCGGGGGAAATCTCGGCGTCCCCATAGGTCTCGGTGAGCTGGACACCGGCACGGCTGTAGAGCCGCAGGCCGGCCGCCAACTCAGTCACAACTGCGAACGCGTCACCCCTTCGGAGTTCGTACTGCCGGCCGGTGGCGTAGGTCTGGAATCCGGCGGGAATGCTCGCGTCCGGGGTTGTGCTCGAAGTCATGAGCCCCACCGTAACAGGGGGAAAGGACTGCCTGCCATCACCGCAAAAATGTTCTCTTTTGTGTGAAACTATTCTTTTTTGAGCGAAATATGGGATGATCGAGGCAACGGACGCCCGGCACCTGCCGGCACCAGCACGCAAAGGACCCCCGCCATGACAGGTATCACCACCACCACGCTCGCCGATGGCCGGGAGCTGATCTATTTCGACGACGGCGCCACTGCCAAGCCCCGCACGGCGGCCACCACCACCGATCACCGGCCCTTGCCCGAGCGCGGCGAGCCTGGCGAAGTACGCTTCGATGCCCTCACCGACGAGTGGGTGGCCGTCGCGGCGCACCGGCAGTCCCGCACCCACCTCCCGCCTGCCGACCAGTGCCCCATCTGCCCCACCACACCGAACAACCCCTCCGAGATCCCAGCACCCGACTACGACGTTGTGGTGTTTGAAAACCGCTTCCCGTCGCTGGGCCCGGCCGTGGGCCCAGTGCCGTCCACTCCGGCCTGGGGCACCACCGGACCCGCGTACGGACGCTGCGAAGTAGTGGCGTTCACTCCCGAGCACACGGGATCGTTCAGTGGCCTGGGTGAGGCCCGCGCCCGGACTGTAGTTGAGGCGTGGGCGCACCGCACCGAAGTCCTCAGCAAACTGCCGGGGATCAAGCAGGTGTTCCCGTTCGAAAACCGCGGGGCCGACATCGGCGTCACCCTCCACCACCCGCACGGCCAGATCTATGCGTACCCCTACCTCACGCCCCGGGCAGGGGTCATCGGAGCGGCCGCACGCAAGTTCTATGATGGGTCCGACGGGCGGCAGACGCTCACAGGCTCGCTTCTGCGGGCGGAACGCGAGGACGGGAGCCGAATGGTGATGGAGGGCGAGAATTTCAGCGCCTACGTGCCGTTCGCTGCCCGCTGGCCGCTGGAAATCCACCTGGTGCCGCACCGGCAGGTACCCGACCTGGCCGCCTTGAGCGGTGAGGAAAAGGATGAACTGGCCCATGTCTACCTTGACCTGCTCAAACGGCTCGATGCCCTGTATCCGACGCCAACGCCGTACATTTCCGCCTGGCACCAGGCCCCTCTTGACGACCTCCTGCGCCCCGCCAGCTACCTGCACCTCCAGCTGACGTCGCCCCGCCGGGCAGCGGACAAGCTCAAGTTCCTGGCCGGCTCCGAAGCCGCCATGGGCGCCTTTATCAATGACACCACCCCGGAGAGCGTGGCGGAACGGCTCCGGGCCGTGGTGGTTCCGGAGTCCAGCCCCGTCCCTGCAACAACCGCCCCTGCTGCTCTGGGGGCCCTGCCTGAAGGAGTACACGCGTGAGCGCCTCCCCTGACCCGTTGACTGCCCGGACCCCTCTGACCAACCCGGCGGAACCGGGCACTGAGGACCTGGACACAGCGCAGCCCGGCACGGCGGACCTGGCCGCCCGCTTTGGGCAGGAGTTCGGCAGGCTTCCCGACGGCGTCTGGCAGGCACCGGGACGCGTTAACCTCATCGGCGAGCACACCGACTACAACGAGGGTTTTGTGCTCCCGTTCGCGATCGATAAGACCGCCCGGGTGGCTGTCGCAGTCCGTGCGGACTCTACGGTCCGGCTCCTGTCCACTTATGGTGACCACGGCATGGTCACCGCCGACCTCGGCTCTTTGGACGCGGCTTCCGCCAAGGGCTGGACGAAGTATCCGCTCGGTGTGATGTGGGCGTTGCAGCAGCAGGGCATCACCGTTCCGGGGGTGGACCTGCTGCTCGATTCAAACGTTCCCCTGGGCGCCGGCCTGTCCTCATCGCACGCCATCGAATGCGCGGTCATCTCAGCCCTGAATGACCTGACGGGAGCTGGGCTTGAACCCGAGGAGATGGTCCTCGCCACTCAGCGCGCCGAGAACGACTTTGTCGGCGCCCCCACCGGCATCATGGACCAGTCAGCGTCGCTGCGCGGATCCAAGGGGCACGCGGTCTTCCTGGACTGCCGCGACCAGAGCGTTCAGCTGGTTCCCTTCGAGGCAGAACCTGCAGGGCTGGTGATGCTGGTGATCGATACCAACGTCTCCCACTCCCATGCCGACGGAGGCTACGCTTCCCGCCGTGCGTCCTGCGAACTGGGCGCCGAGGTCCTGGGCGTCAAGGCCCTGCGTGATGTCCGGCTGGAGGACCTGGAAGAAGCCGCCGGCCTCCTGGACGAGGTCACCTACCGGCGCGTGCGCCATATCGTGACCGAAAACGACCGCGTGCTGCAGACCGTGGAGCTGCTGGCCAGTGCCGGCCCCGGTTCCATCGGCGCCCTGCTGGACGCCAGCCACGTTTCCATGCGGGACGACTTTGAAATCTCCTGCCCGGAGCTGGATCTGGCGGTGGCCACCTCCCGTGCCAACGGGGCCATCGGCGCCCGGATGACCGGCGGCGGCTTCGGCGGGGCCGCCATCGCGCTCACCCCGGTGACGTCGGAACAGCAGGTGCGCGCCGCCGTCGTACGTGCCTTCGAAGAAGCCGGCTATGCGGCCCCTGACATCTTCACGGTGACCCCGGCAGCAGGAGCCATGCGCATTTCCTAGCGCGGGTACCCGCAAAAAGAGGGCCCCGCCTGATGCGAAATGCATCGGTGGGGCCCTCTTCGTGCATTGGGATTACGACGGCGGACGCCGGGTTTGTTGTCAGTCCTCGCCGCGGAGGATGGCCAGGACGCGGATGATCTCCACGTAGAGCCAGACCAGGGTGACCGTCAGGCCAAAGGCAGCGGTCCAGGAGAAGCGCTGCGGTGCGCCGCTCTGCACACCGGCTTCGATGCTGGTGAAGTCCATGACCAGGGAAAACGCGGCCAGGCCAATGGCCAGGATGCCGATGACAACACCAATGATGCCGCTGCGCAGGCCGAAGGGTTCCGTCGTCATACCCGTCATCATCATGACCAGGTTGACCACGGAGAACAGGCCGTAACCCACCAGTGCGATCATAAAGAACTTCATGGCTTTGGGAGAGGCGCGCACCTTGCCGCTCTTGAACAGGAGCAGCGTCACGGTGAACACGGACAGCGTGCCGATGACGGCCTGCAGGCCGACTCCCGGATACATCAGGTCAAGCACGCGGGTGAGGCCGCCGAGGAACAAGCCTTCGAGCCCGGCATAGGCCAGGATCAGGGCCGGCGAAGGCTGCTTCTTGAACGTGTTGACCAGTGCCAGGACGAAGCCGCCCAGCGCACCGACGATCATCAGGATGCTGGCCAGCCCCATGCTGACGAACAGGGTCACCGCGGCACCGGCCAGCAGGACTCCGAGGCAGGCAGCAGTCTTGACGATGACGTCGTCGTACGTCATCCGGCCGGTGTCCGCGGGACCTGCGGCCGGCTGGTTGTACATCTGGCGCAGCTGCTCATCGGTCATGTTCTGCTGCTGGCCCCAGCCATTCTGGGGATCCATGACCTGGCCGGGAGCCCGGCCGTAGGACTGCTGTCCGTAGGGCTGCTGGCCATACTGGGCCTGTCCGTAGGGCGCCTGCGGGACAGGGGGTCCCTGCGTGGCTCCACGGAAATTCTTTCCGTTGAAGATCGGGTTTCCGCCAAGTGCCATTGCTGGTGTCCTCCATATAAGGGTTAAGTGCTGAACCTTATGATCCACGTTACCAATTCCCACGCACTGGCGCCTTTGAAAGTTCCCCGCCCCAACGGGCCGCAACCCAACTGTGACCTGCGTCTTTTGGACTCTTTCCCGCTTGCGGGTCCCAGTTGTTATCCGATCGCGACCGCAAGGCCGCATTCGACGGCAAATTTTGGCCCTGACCCGCTGTAACATAGGCCACACACGGTGACGGACCTCACAGAACGAGTGCCGCCACCGTTTCGTTCGCAGCGGCTGCAAAGGCGCAGCCCAGACCACCCCCCCAAGTGGAGGTTTTCAATTTGAGAAGTACATCCAGAGGCCTGCCGCACAGACGGCGCGGCGGATTGCTAAAAATGATGGGGGCAGTCTCCGCCACCATTGTGGCAATCCTGCTCGTCGTCGCTCCGGCGTCACAGGCCACTTCCCCGTCTCCGACACCATCCCCGTCGAATCAGACGTTCCAGAACAACATCAGCGGCTTCCTCCGGGATGATGCCCGCGCACCGATCGCAGATGTCACCATCACCGCCAAAAGCGGTGACTTCGAAGGGACTGCAAAATCCGGTGCCAACGGAGCGTGGACCATTGGAGTCCCGGTCCAGGGCACCTATGAAATCGAACTGGACGAATCAACCCTGCCGGAGGGCATCAAGCTCGCGGACGGCCAGGAAAATCCCCGCAGCGTCACGTTCAGCCAGACCTCCAACCTCTCGGTGATCTTCGCCTTCGGCGAAGGCATCGTCGTCCAGCAACAGGACTTTGGCCAGAACCTGCTCAACAGGCTTGTGGCGGGACTCAGCTTTGGGCTCCTGCTGGCACTCGCCTCTGTCGGGCTGTCCCTGATCTTCGGAACCACGGGACTGACCAACTTTGCGCACGGTGAAATGGTCACCCTGGGCGCAGTGCTCGTGTTCACGTTCAACGCAACAGGCCTTCCCTTCTGGCTGGCGATCCTCCTGGCCCTGCTCGGCGGCGGTTTGTTCGGCTACGTCCAGGACGCAGGCCTGTGGAAGCCGCTGCGGCGCCGCGGCACCGGCCTGGTGCCCATGATGATCGTCAGCATCGGACTCGCCCTCGCCGTCCGGTACGTCATCCAGTTCTACTTTGGCGGCGCCACGCAGCAACTGCCCTTTGCCCAGAGCGCCGAGATCCAACTGGGTCCGGTCTCCATCTCTCCCAATAACCTCTGGTCGCTCATCATCAGCGCTATCGTGATCGCGCTGATCGGCATCATCCTGCTGAAGACCCGGCTCGGCAAGGCCACCCGCGCGGTGGCCGACAACCCGGCGTTGGCGGCCGCGTCCGGCATCGACGTCGACTCGGTCATCCGGATCGTCTGGGTTACCGGCGGCATGCTCGCCTCCCTCGGCGGAATCCTCTGGGCCTATTACCGGCCGGGCGTGACCTTCGACATGGGTTCGCAGATCCTGCTGCTCATCTTCGCCGGCGTGACTCTGGGCGGCCTCGGCACCGTCTTCGGCGCCCTGATCGGGTCCATCATCGTCGGCATCTTCGTAGAGCTGACCACCGTTTTCGGCCTCGCTGCCGACCTCAAGTATGTGGGAGCACTGTTCATCATGATTGTTGTCCTCTTGTTCCGGCCTCAGGGCATTTTGGGCCGTCGCGAGCGTGTGGGTTAGGAGACAGCCATGGACTTCGGATTCATTATTTCCAGCGCTGCCGGTGAGCTATTCAGCCCGACGACGGCGGCGTACGCACTTGCCGCCCTCGGCCTCGCGGTTCACTTCGGCTACTCGGGCCTGCTGAACTTCGGCCAGGCCGGCTTCATGGCGGTGGGAGCCTACGGCTTTGCCATCTCCACCCTCACTTTCGGCGTTCCGTTTTTTGTCGGACTTCTCATCGCCATTATCTGTTCGGCCATTTTCGCCTTATTGCTGGGTATCCCAACGCTCCGGCTCCGGGCAGACTACCTGGCAATTGTCACCATCGCCGCTGCGGAAATCGTCCGCTATATCGTCACGACCAACCAGCTCACATCCGTGACGGGTTCAGCCAACGGCCTGGCCGCGTTCGAGGGCGGGTTCTACTCGATGAACCCTTTCCCTGAAGGATCCTACTTCGGCATGAACAACAGGGATTTCTTCATCCGCGTTGTCGGCTGGGGACTTGTGATCGTCTGCTGCACCCTCGTGTGGCTCCTGATGCGCAGCCCCTGGGGCCGTGTCCTCAAGGGCATCCGGGAAGACGAGAACGCCGTCCGCTCGCTGGGCAAGAACGTCTACGCGTACAAGATGCAGGCCTTGATCATCGGTGGCGTCCTCGGCGCCCTGGCGGGCATGATATTCACCCTCCCCCGCGGCGCGGTCCAGCCGGCGAACTACGGCACCGAGCTGACGTTCTTCCTCTACACGTCCCTGCTGCTCGGCGGTCTCGCCACTGTGCTGGGACCGGTCGTGGGCGCCATGATTTTCTGGGTCGTGCTGTCACTCACACAAGGCATTCTGTTCGGCCTGATCGAATCCGGTGCCGTGACCTGGCTGAACACAGTCCAGGCCGGGCAGCTCCGCTTCATCCTGGTCGGCGTCGCGCTGATGCTGCTGATGATCTTCAGACCCCAGGGCGTCTTCGGCAACAAGAAGGAGCTGGCGTTCGCATGAGCAAGCACAGCGAAAATTCTGCAGAGGAAAACGTCGATTATATGACGGACGACCGTCCGATCGCCGCCGGGGAGGCTGCTCCAGGCTGCAAGAAACGGGACCCCATCGTGGTGGCGGAGAACGTCACGCGGAGCTTCGGCGGCATCAACGCCGTGGACGTCGAATACCTTGAGATCCCGCGCCACAAGATCACGGCGCTGATCGGCCCCAATGGTGCTGGCAAGACCACACTCTTCAACCTTCTCACCGGATTCGATACTCCGAACTCCGGCAAATGGCAGTTCGAAGGCAACAGCCTGGCCGGCGTCTCACCGTACAAAGTGGCCAGGATGGGCATGGTGCGCACGTTCCAGCTCACCAAGGTCATGGGCAAGCTCACGGTCATGGAGAACATGCGTCTTGGCGGTTCGGAGCAGCCCGGTGAGCGGCTGTCCAAGGCGCTGTTCAAGGGCATGTGGGGCGGCCGGGAGAAAGAGATAACGGCTCAGGCAGACGTCCTGCTGGAGAAGTTCAAGCTCGACACCAAAAAGGACGATTACGCGGCGTCCTTGTCCGGCGGACAACGCAAGCTGCTGGAAATGGCGCGTTCCCTGATGGTCCGGCCCAAGCTGGTGATGCTGGACGAGCCCATGGCAGGTGTCAACCCGGCACTCACCCAGTCACTCCTGGACCACATCAAGAACCTCAAAGCAGAAGGCATGACCGTGTTGTTCGTTGAACACGACATGAATATGGTCCGCCACATTGCCGACTGGGTGGTGGTGATGGCCGAAGGCAAGATTGTTGCTGAAGGCCCGCCGGGTGAAGTAATGAAGAACCCCGCAGTGATCGACGCCTACCTGGGCGCGCACCACGACGTCGACCTGGGCGACGCCGAGGGAATCAAGGAACTTGCGGCCGAACTCGTGGCCGACGAGGAGTCCATCGTCGGCACCGAAAACGCCGGCATCATCGCCCTCGAGATCGTCGCCGCGGAGTCCGACGAGCCCGGATCCAGGAAGAAGGACACCGAATGAGTGCCACCAGCGCGGCGCCCGCCGCAAGCAGCGCAGCAGCGCACGACTCCGTAGTTAAGGTAACCGACCTTGTGGCCGGCTATCTTCCTGGCGTGAACATCCTCAACGGCTGCAGCATCGAAGCCCGCAAGGGCGAACTGATCGGCATCATCGGCCCCAACGGCGCGGGCAAGTCCACGCTGTTGAAGGCCATGTTCGGGTTGGTGAAAGTCCATTCCGGCACCGTTGTGGTGCGCGGCCAGGACATCACCGGGCTGAAAGCCAACAAGCTCGTCTCCAAGGGCGTGGGATTCGTCCCGCAGAACAACAACGTGTTCGCCACGCTGACTATCGAGGAGAACATGCAGATGGGCATGTTCCAGCGGCCCAAGGACTTCGACAAACGGTTCGACTTCGTCACCAGCCTCTTCCCTGAGCTCGGCAAGCGCCGAGCCCAGCGGGCAGGCTCGCTATCCGGTGGCGAACGCCAAATGGTGGCCATGGGACGGGCCCTGATGATGGAGCCGGCCGTCCTGCTGCTCGATGAGCCGTCGGCAGGCCTCTCCCCCGTCAAGCAGGATGAGACATTCCTGCGGGTCCACGAGATCAACCGGGCAGGCGTATCGGTCATCATGGTGGAGCAGAACGCGCGCCGCTGCCTGCAGATCTGCGACCGCGCCTACGTGCTTGACCAGGGCAAAGACGCATACACGGGCACCGGCCGGGAGCTCATGAAGGATCCCAAGGTCATCCAGCTCTACCTGGGAACCCTGGCCGACGAAGCCTAGACCGGACTTCCCACCTCCGGCGCCCGTCCCGGAATACGACAAGGGGGCCGTCACCAGCCGGTGGCGGCCCCTTGTCGTGCCGCCCTGGGCCCTGGCCTCGCCCGCACGCACAGAAGCCCCCGTCCGAACCTGACGGGGGCTTCTGTGCGTCTGGGGAAGCGGCTTACAGCTTGCCGAATTCTTCCTTGGACGGCTTGTAGTTGTTGTTGTCCTGGTACTCGTAGATGCCAATGTAGGCTTCCGTCGGGTCGCCGGCATCGGAGAAGGTCACCGGACCGGACTGGCCGTCGTAATCGATGTCCTTACCGTTGCGGAGCAGCGTGACGCATGACGCGTAGTCGTTGCATTTCTCGCCGCTCTCGGAGACTGCCTTGAGCTGCTTGGCAATTTCCGTGCCCTTGGTGCTCTTGGCGGCCTCAGCGGCCAGTGCAATCAGGTTGACGGCATCGTAGGACTCGCCTGCGTAGCTGAAGTCCTTCAGGGCCGGATCAACCGCAAGCATCTTCTTCTTGAAGTCCTCCTTGGCAAACGTGCCCGGGATGGTGCCTTGCGCGCCCTTCAGCGTGCCCGGCTGGAAGTCCTTGCTGTAGTCTGACGTGTTCCCGTCCACGAGGAACATCTGAGTTGCCTTAACACCCTTGCCCGTCATCAGCGGAACGATGCTCTTGGCCTGGTCGAACGTGATCAGGGCAATGGCATCAGGCTTGGCTGCGATGACCTTGTCCACCTGGCTGCTGAACTGGGAGTCACCCTCGTTGAACAGTTCTTCAGCAACCACCTTGCCGCCGGCACCTTCAAAGGCCGCCTTGACGTTTTTCGCCAAGCCGGTGCCGTAGGCATCATTGAGGACTATCATGCCCACGGTCTGTGCGCCACAGGTCGCCATGTAATTGCCCAGGACCTTGCCCTGCAGCACATCCGACGGGGCCGTGCGCCAGTAAAGCCCCTTGTCATCCCACGCGGTGAAGTCCGGGGACGTGTTCGCGGGCGAGAACTGGATGACGCCTGCACCGGTGATCTGGTTGATGACAGTCTTCGAGACGCCGGATGATGCGGCGCCGATAATCGCACTGACGCCTGAGCCAAGCAACGCTGTGGTGGACTGGGTGGCGATATCGGTCTTGGTGTCACCGGAGTCGCGGTGGATCACCTCAACGGGCTTGCCAAGTACGCCGCCTGCGTCATTGACTTCCTTGATGCCAAGGTTGACACCGGCGATTTCGGGCGGGCCAAGGAACGCCAGCGAACCGGTTGTCGGCAGGAGCGATCCAAGCTTGAGCGGGGTTTCAGTGGTGGTGGTCGACGCCGGAACCGGGCCGCCGGCGCCCGGCTTAGCTGTGCTTCCGCCGGCAGGGCCGGGTGCCGGACAGGAAATTCCGGCTGCTGCTTTGGTGGTACTGGTTTCCGTCGAGCTCGGGGTGGAGGTACCACCACAGGCTGTAACCAGAAAGGCGACGCCGACGCTAAGCGCTGTGAGCTTGGCAAGACGGGGTGCCGCCGGGGAAAGTGAAATCATTGACAATCTCCTGGATCGAAAGGTGCGAACGGCCTTTGACGCGGATGATCAGGTGTTCCTGATTTAACTTCAAGCTAATGCAAATTTGCGGTGGATATAAGTGACTGAGGTCACATCCTTATAACAGTCGTTGCATATGCGGAATCAACGGAGGCGATGCTCGGTTTCGAAGTCGCGCGGGATGCATTGGAGGGCGCGGAGGGGCGCCGCAGGAGGACACTTGTACCCCAGGTGGGACTCGAACCCACAACACGCGGATTTTAAGTCCGCTGCCTCTGCCAATTGGGCTACTGGGGCGCCCGGTCAATGGTATCCCGTCATTCGCCCGCAAGCGGTCCGGCGTACCGGAACGTCCCGTGGACCCCGCCGGGCCAGACGGCCAGCGGGAGCAGCTGGAAGTGGTCCCCCCAGGCTGCGTCGGGCGGGAGGACGCCGAAGGACGCAGCCGGGACAAAGCCGAAGCGCGGGTAGTATTCGGTGCTGCCCAGCAACGCAATCCCGCCCTCCCCCGCCGCGTTGGCCCGGGCAATGGTGTCGTTCATGAGGGCAGTGCCGATTCCATGGCGCTGCAGCCGTGGTGTCACACCGATGGGCCCGAGCCCCAGCAACCCGTAGTCGCCCACCCAGCCCCGCGTGCTGATCACATGGCCGACTATCTCGTCGTCGAGCACCGCCACCACGCTGAACTCGGGCAGGTAGTCCTCGCACTCGAAGAGCTGGCGGAGCACGTCCACCTCCTCGGGCTCCCCGTCTACTGGCAGGCCCGTGACCGGGGAGACCGCGAACGCCTCGGCCGTCAACGCGAGGATCTTGTCCCTGTCCGCAGCCGTCTCGTACCTGAGCAACAGCTCGGGCCGCGGCACGTGCCGGCTGGCTGCTGACAGCTCAGCTAGGGCTTCGACGGCGCGTGGTGCGTCCGCCACCGGCACCAGCAGGTGGTCGTGGTGGAAGCCGGCCAGCACGTTGCAGCTGATCCTGGCGTCGGTCAGGGCCTTCCCAACGGCGGCGGTCAGGCCAACAGCCTCCAGCGCAGAGTGCACTTCGAGGGTGATCCAGGCCGCCACAAAGTCGTAGTGCAGCCCCAGGCCGTCTGCCCTTTCCCGCGGCAGGACAACCGTCAGGCCCTCGGCCTCGCGTACGGCAGCTTCGATGCCGGGCGCGAGCGGCCTGCCATGCGGCCACAGGACGTAGACGTACTCCCCCTCCCGCAGGACCGGTTTCAGTGTTGCCAGCAGGGTCTGGAGGTTCTTTTCGCCAGTCATGCTGACAGTCTAGAAGGGACACACGGCGGGAAACGCAAAACGGCGGCTATCCCCTCAAGGGGGCAGCCGCCGTCGGGCGTTACAAATGCTGTGTCAGGATGCCAGTGTTACTTGGCGTCCGCGGTGACCGACTGCTTAGGGTCCACGCTGGCGGCCTCGGCGGAGCCGGGCTTTGCCGCTCCGGCGGATGCCTCCGGCGCGCTGGCCACCGGGGCGGGAGCAGCCGCTGCCGGCTTGGGAGCCGGTGTGGCAGCGGCCACGAAAGCGCCGCGCGGGTTGTCGAGGTCGATCAGCTGGGTGGTGTCGCGGCCCATAAAGAACGCGAGGATCCAACCCATGATGACGCGGACCTTGCGCTCCATGGTGGGCATTGCCATGCCGTGGTAGCCGCGGTGTGCCAGCCAGGCGAGCGGGCCCTTAAGGCCGATGCGACCCAGGATGTTGATGTTGGCAACACCCTTCCACTCGCCGAAGCCAGCCACAGCACCCAGGTTCTTGTGCTTGTAGTCCTTCAGCGGCTTGTCCCAGCGCGAAGCCCACAGGTTCTTGGCGAGGCGCTTGGCCTGGCGAAGTGCGTGCTGGGCGTTCGGGACGCAGGTGCCGTCCGGCAGGCCGCTGCCCGTGAGGTCCGGCACGGCGGCGATGTCGCCGGCGGCCCAGGCGTTGTCGATGATGCCTTCATCGCCGGCGATGCGGAGGTCCGGCAGAACGCGGACGCGGCCGCGGGGTTCCAGCGGGAAGTCGGAGGAGCGGATCATCGGGTTGGCCTGCACGCCGGCAGTCCAGACGAGCGTGTCGGCTTCGAATTCCTGGGCGAGGGACTTGTCCGGGAGGTTGATGAGCTTCAGGGAGCCCTCAGCGCTGTCGAGGGAGGTGTTCAGCAGGACCTCGATGCCGCGGCTGCGGAGGTGCTCCACAACCCATTCGGCCTGCGGTGCCGTGACCTCGGGCATGATGCGGCCCATGGCTTCAACCAGGACAAAGCGTACTTCTTCCTGGCGGATGCGGGGGTTGTTCTTGACCGCGGCGCGGGCCAGGTCTTCCATTTCGGTGATGCACTCGATGCCGGCGAAGCCGCCACCGACAACCACGAATGTCAGTGCCTTGGCGCGGGCGGCGGGGTCCGCGATGGTGGACGCGGCTTCGAGGCGCTCCAGGACCTTGTTGCGAAGGGCCACGGCCTCTTCGATGGTCTTCAGGCCGATGCCCTTGTCCGCCAGGCCCTTGATGGGGAAGGTGCGGGTGATGGCGCCTGCGGCCACCACGATGTCGAAGTAGGGGATCTCGATGTGCTCTCCGCCGTCCGCGGGCGCCACGACGGCGGTGCGGTTGGCGTGGTCGATCGAGGTGACGCTGCCCTGGATGAGTTCAGTCTGCTTCAGGTGCTGGCGGTGCGAGACCACTGCGTGGCGGGCCTCGATGTTGCCGCCGGCCACTTCGGGCAGGAAGGGCTGGTAAGTCATGTAGGGCAGTGGATCCACGAGGGTGACGATGCCACCGGCATTCGCGATCTTCTTCTGCAGTTTGAGTGCTACGTACAGGCCGACGTATCCGCCGCCGACGACGAGTACCCTGGGACGGTCCTGGAGCTCTGGGGTGGTTGCCATGATTTAAGGATACAGCAGTTTGTGAAAATCTTCACTAACTACGTTTTGCCACCGGAATCAACGGTTTGGAACGCGCCGGTATCGGGTTCCTCGCGCGCCGCTCCGGGGTTTCGGGCAGCCCGCCGCAGCTGGAGGACTGCTGCCCCGATGATCACCACAAAGAGGATCACTGAACCGATCACGACGGCGGCGCCAACGGCACTGTCACGCTGTGAGGGCGCCTCCGCCGCGGGCACAGTGGGCTCGGGCAGGGTGGGAACGGCACTGGCCACTTCGTCGGTGGGCACCGGTGCCGGCGCACCAAGGTTGCCGCGGCGGTGGACGCGGATCCAGTCCGAGATGGAGCCGAGCGGGTTGGCGGCGGCTTCGGGGACGGAGTCCTTCAGGGCGGCCTCGGCGTTCAGCACGCCAAAGCCGTACAGCGGGTCTTTTCCGGCAGGACCGGCGTCCTTGGCCGTGCTGACGATCCGGTTGATGACCTGCTTGGCGCTCATCTCCGGCCACTTGGAACGGATGAGTGCGGCCACACCGGCAACGATCGGGGCAGCTCCGGACGTTCCCGCCCATTCTGCGTAGCCGCCGCCCGGCAGCCCGCCCAGCAGGTTTTCAGCCGGGGCCGCCACACCGATGCTGATCCCCTGGGAGGACGAGTCGACGCTCGCTGTGCCCTTGCGGTCCAGGCCGGCGACGGTGAGGACGCCAGGGATGGTGGCGGGCGCGCCGACCTGGAGGTTGCCGCCTATCCGGTTTCCGGCGGCGGCCACGATCACCACATCCTTCTGTTCGGCATAGAGGAAGGCAGCGTCCCAGCTCTGGGGCCACTGCGGTGTGGCGCTGCCCAGCGAAATGTTAATGACTTTGGCCCCGTTGTCCACGGCCCAACGGACCGCTTCGGGGATCTGGTCCTGATCGCTCTTGCCCGCGGGGTTGGCCGATCCCAGCCACGTTGACACGGACAGGATCTCAGCTTCAGGAGCCACGCCAATCATGCCGTCCGGTCCGCCGGCGGCAGCGGGGCCGGGACTGGGCGAAGCGGTGGCGCCGGCCGGCTGGTGGCCGCGGCCAGCCAGGATGGTGGCTACCAGGGTCCCGTGTTCCGGCTTGACCCCCAGGCTTTTCTGCCCGTTCGGGCTGCCGGCCCCGGACGCGTCGAAGCCTCCGGTAACGGCCCCCTTCAGGTCAGGGTGCTGGGCATCCACACCGCTGTCGATCACCGCGACCTTGACACCGGCGCCCTTGGAAACCTCCCAGGCCTTCGTAATTCCGGATTCGGCAAGCCAGTACTCTTTGTCCCGCTCAGCGTCTGCCCTCGCCGCGGGCGCCAGGGTCAGTCCGGCGGCCAGGCTGACGCCTGCAAGGGTCATCGCCAGGAGAGCTGACGCGGTCCGGCGGAACCGTGTTGTTGCTCTGGTCATGTGGGTTCCCATGCTTGGTTGGCTGATGGCCTCGTTAGTGGATGCTCAGGGCAATTCCGTCAAGAATATCGTGTTCGCTGGCCGTGGCCGTGACAATCCGGCCCGCGGTGAGCTCATTCAGCCGCTCCAGGATGCGCCGCCACACCAGCCCGCCGGCACCCATAACGTCGACGCGGCCGGGGTGCATATACGCCAGTTCCGCACGTTCTGCCCTGGTCATGTGGAGGAGGTCAGTGGCGGCTTCGGCGATGGTCCCGATGGACAATTCCGTCCCGTGGATCGCCGCCGGCGAATACTCCGGAAGCCGCAGGGCATGGGCGGTGATGGTGGTGATCGAGCCGGCCACCCCGACGACGGCGGTGGCGCGTTCCAGCGGAACATCCAGTCCCGCCCGGGCAATGGCGGCGTCGACGTCGGCTTCCGCGGCGGCGATCTGCTCCGCCGTGGGCGGATCGTCCTGCAGGTGCCGTTCGGTCAGGCGGACGCAGCCGACATCCACGGACCTGGCGGCCGTGACACCGGCGGAGGTACCGAGGACGAACTCCGTGCTGCCGCCGCCGAGGTCCACCACCAGCACCTGCTCGCCGTCAAGGATGGGCAGCACGCTGCTGGCCCCGGCGAACGACAGGGCAGCTTCTTCATCGCCCGAGATGACCTCCGGCTCAACGCCCAGCAGTTCCCGGATCCCGTCCACAAAGACCTGGCGGTTGCGCGCGTCCCGGCTGGCCGAGGTTGCCACAAAACGGATGGACTCGGCGCCATACTCGCGGATCATGGCTGCGTAATCCGCCGTGGCCGCGAAGGTGCGCTCCAGCGCCTCAGGGGCCAGTTCGCCGGTGGCGTCCACGCCCTGGCCCAGCCGGACAACCCGCATTTCGCGAACAACATCGGTGAGCTTCGCTGTCCCGTTGCTGCGGTCGATGTCGGCGATGAGCAGGCGGAGCGAGTTCGTGCCGCAGTCGATGGCGGCGACGCGGGTCATGCCCCTGCCCCGTCAGCGCTTGCGGTGTTGCGGACCGGAGCGGGCCGGCCCACGATCTCCGGCAGGCCCTGGGGTCCGTGGCGGCTGAGATCCTTTGACGGGGCCTCCCCTGCGGTGTCCCAGGCGCCGTCGCAGTAGCAGCGGTCCGTTGTCCACCATTCACTGATGCCGGCAATGGCCTCATCCCCCAGCGGGTTTACGCCGGGACCCGCCGCGAGAGAGTGGCCCACCAGGACGTGGAGGCATTTGACCCGGGTGGGCATGCCGCCGGCGGAGATGCCGTCAATCTCCGGGACGGCGCCGATGCCGGAACGCTCGCCGATGGCCGCGCGGGCTCCGAGATAGTCCTCGTGCGCTGCACGGTAGGCAGCCGCTAACGGCTCATCGGCACTCAGGCGCTCATTCATGTCGTTCATCAGCCCGGCAGCTTCCAGCCGGGAAACCGCCGAAGTGATAACGGGGTGCGTCAGATAGAACGTGGTGGGAAACGGTGTCCCGTTGCTCAGCCGCGGCGCCGTGGCGGCGACGAGGGGGTTGCCACAGACGCAGCGCGCCGGGATTTCCACCACATCGCGCACCGGCCGTCCCAACTGCCTGCTGAGTACTTCAAGATCGTGTGCTGATGGCTGGCGGGACTTCTCCGGCGCAGTCGCCGTGTTTTCTTCCACTGGCGCGGGCCATCCTTCCTCTAGCTGTTCAGTCTGTGGCCGCACGCCTGATGGACTCCCACAGGGAATCCACCCACGGCAGATCGGCGGGGTCTTGTGCTGCTGTGGCGGTCAGGCTACTGCTAGTTCCGGCCGGCAGATCGCTGCCGAAGACCCAGTAGCCGGATTCACCCGGCATAACCATGTTAATGCGGTCCCGGGCCTGCTGTTTCACGTAGTTCGGATCCTGCCACCGTGAGATCTGCTGCCGCAGGCCGTCCTGCTCGGCCTGGCGGGCGGCAATATCGGCGCTGAGGGCGGCGAGTTCGGCCCGTTTGTCGAAGAAGATCTTCACTGTGGGTGCCAGCATGATGGTGATGGCAATCATGACCACCGCCAGTGCCAGCATGCGGCCGGAGAACGCCTTGGCAGGTACGGGCTGAGTGTCATCCTGCGTGGTGTCAGGCTTCGGTGTCCTGCCCACGGCGTTACCGCTGTGGCCGCTCCCCTGCCCTTTGCTGGCCGGCATCCTCGTGTCCGGTGCGGACGTTCCTGCGCCGAACGCCGGGCTGGCTTTGCCCTTGGTCCCGCCCTTTGCGCTGCCGGCTGTACCGCCAAAATCGGCGCGGATGACGCCTGCGTCTTCCGTGGCTGGGTCCGTGGTGGCCTGATGCTTCGACGCGGCTTTGGGAACTTTGGGACGGCGGGTGGCCATGACACTCCTGAAACGTGCGGCCTGCCTCTGGCCGCAACTCTGCGCTTGATGCCGGCTCAATCAATGCCGGCTAAACAAAAACCGGTGGCTATGGTCTTTCAACCATAGCCACCGGTCAGAGGTTTACGCGGCTACTAGCCCTTGAAACGCGGGAAAGCGCTGCGGCCGGCGTAGCGTGCGGCGTCGTCGAGTTCTTCTTCGATGCGCAGGAGCTGGTTGTACTTGGCAACGCGCTCCGAGCGTGCCGGGGCACCGGTCTTGATCTGGCCGGCGTTGGTGGCCACCGAGATGTCGGCGATGGTGGTGTCCTCGGTCTCGCCGGAGCGGTGCGAGGTGATAGTGGTGTAACCGGCGCGCTGGGCCAGGCTGACGGCGTCCAGCGTTTCGGTCAGTGAACCGATCTGGTTGACCTTCACCAGCAGCGAGTTGGCGGTCTTGGTGTCGATGCCGCGCTGCAGGATGGCCGGGTTGGTGACGAAGAGGTCATCGCCGACGAGCTGGACCTTGTCACCGATGCTGTCGGTGAGGGTCTTCCAGCCGTCCCAGTCGTTCTCATCCAGGGGATCCTCGATGGAAACCAGCGGGTAGTCGGCCACGAGCTCGGCGTAGTAGGCGCTCATCTCGGTGGCGGACAGTGCCTTGCCCTCGAACTGGTAGGCACCGTCCTTGAAGAACTCGGAGGAGGCAACGTCCAGCGCCAGGGCGATGTCCTTGCCCGGGGTGTAGCCGGCGTTCGTGATGGCTTCCTGGATCAGGTCCAGCGCGGCACGGTTGGACGGCAGGTTCGGCGCGAAGCCACCTTCGTCACCGAGGCCGGTGGACAGGCCCTTGGCCTGCAGGACGGACTTGAGGTTGTGGTAGACCTCAACGCCCCAGCGGAGGCCCTCGGAGAAGGTCTCTGCGCCGATCGGGACAATCATGAATTCCTGGATGTCCACGTCGGAGTCGGCGTGGGAGCCACCGTTGAGGATGTTCATCAGCGGAACCGGCAGGACGTGCGCGTTGGGGCCGCCCAGATACTTGTACAGCGGCAGGTCAGCGGAGGCGGCAGCCGCGTTGGCAACGGCCAGCGAAACGCCCAGGATGGCGTTGGCGCCGAGCTTGGCTTTGTTGGGCGTGCCGTCCAGGTCAATCATGGCCTGGTCGATGCTGCGCTGGTCGGTGGCGTCGAAGCCGGTCAGTGCCGGAGCGATCTGGTCGATGACAGCGTCAACGGCCTTCTGGACACCCTTGCCGAGGTAGCGTCCCTTGTCTCCGTCACGGAGCTCAACAGCCTCGTGCTCACCGGTGGAGGCACCGGAGGGTACTGCCGCGCGGCCGATCTGGCCGTCGGAGAGCAGTACTTCAACTTCTACGGTCGGGTTTCCGCGGGAATCGAGGATTTCGCGGGCGTGGATGGCATCGATAAGCGCCATGGATGTGCTCCTTATGGGCGATTTTGGGGGAACGAACAGCTGGAAAAAGCGTTAAATCTGGGACGTCCTCGTCAGGACCAAGCCTAGTCGAGAGTGGTGCAGGTTACGGAACCCTATCCATCACCCGGACGTCATGATGGTGCCGCGAACTGCCGCCGGATGGCGCCCCGAAGGGCACGTTCGGCGTCGAATCCGCTGGCACGTGCAGAGCCGACGACGGCGAGCAGCAGGTCGCCGAGCTCCTCCTCGGAGCCTGGGCCCACGACCGCAGGGTTCCCTGGCCGAGCTTGCGAGGTTAGGGAGCGGTTGGGGACCGATCCGGCGCGCTCGGCCCGGTCAAGGAACTTCTGCGCCTTCGCCAGGGCCGGCAGTGCGTCCGGGATGCCTTCAAAGGGCCCCGTTCGCTCCGGACGTTCCGCAGTCTTCACGGCGTCCCACTTCCGGACAATCTCCGCCACCGAGGCAGGGAAGGTGTCCTGAAGCGTGCCGTCGGGCCGGAAGACATGCGGATTGCGGCGGACCATTTTGGCACTCAGCCCGCGTGCGACGTCGTCGAACGTGAACGTGCCGCGCTCCTCGGCGAGCCGGGCGTGCAGCACCACCTGAAGCAGCACATCGCCCAGTTCGCCGCGGAGCTCGGCGTCATCCGCGCCGGTCTCGATGGTCTCGGCAACCTCGAAGGCCTCCTCCAGGAGGTACTCCACCAGTGAGGCATGGGTGAGGGCGCCCATCCACGGGCAGTGCTCGCGCAGCTGGGCTACGACAGCGACCAGCCGATCGATGGGAGCCTGCTCAGCCAAGGTTGTCGTAGGCGTCGTTGATGTACTCCACCAACGCTTCCTTCTCTTCAAGCGGCAGGAAGGATGCCTCGGCAGCGTTGAGTGTTAGCTCCAGCAGATCGTCGAGGTCGTAGTCGAAGGTCTCCACGAAGAGTTCGAACTCGTCCGTCAGGGTGACGCCGCTCATCAGCCGGTTGTCGGTGTTGATGGTGACGTTGAAGCCCAGCTGGTACAGCATGTCCAGCGGGTGGCTCTCGATGCCCTCGCCGAATCCGGCGATCGCTCCGGTCTGGAGGTTCGATGACGGGCAGATCTCCAGGGCGATGCCGCGGTCGCGGATCCAGCTGGACAGGTCGCCCAGGGTGACCAGGCCGATGCTGTCCTCGTCGCTCGCGGCGTCGTCGTCTTCGTCGTCGAACTCCACCATGATGTCCTCGGCGATCCGGACGCCGTGGCCCAGGCGCAGTGCCCGGCCGTCAACGAGGGCGGACTGGATGCTTTCGAGTCCGGCGGCCTCGCCGGCGTGCACCGTCGCGGGGAAGTTGTGCTGGGCGAGGTAGGTGAAGGCGTCCTTGAACCGGGACGGGAGGAAGCCGTCTTCTGCTCCGGCGATGTCAAAGCCCACAGCGCCCTTGTTGCGGTGGCGGACAGCCAGTTCGGCGATTTCCTGGCCACGGTCCGCGTGGCGCATGGCGGTGATCAGCTGGCCCACCTGGATTTCGCGACCGCTTTCGCTCACGGCGTCGACGCCGGCTTCGAGGCCTTCCTGGACTGCTTCAACAACCTCGTCCAGTGACAGGCCCTTCTGGAGGTGCTGCTCCGGTGCCCAACGCACTTCGCCGTACACCACGCCGTCGTCCGCGAGGTCCTCGACGAATTCCTTGGCGACGCGGATGAGGCCTTCCTTGGTCTGCATCACGGCGACTGTGTGGTCGAACGTCTCCAGGTAGCGGACGAGTGAGCCGGAATCCGCGGACTCGCGGAACCACTCGCCCAGGGCCACCGGGTCGGTGGAGGGCAGCGTGTGGCCAACGGCCTCGGCCAGTTCGATGATGGTGGCTGGACGGAGACCACCGTCCAGGTGGTCGTGGAGCGACACCTTGGGCAGGCTCTTCAGGTCGAAATCGATGGCAGGGGCAGCGTCAACAATAGGCTCAGTCACCATCCAACCTTAGGGTCGGCAGGCGGCTTATGCCAGCCGCTACTTTCCGAGCTGCTCCGCCTCAGCCGGGGAGGACGCCAGCAGCGGCGAAGCCGCGGTATGCGCGGGCACGGAACCTTCCGGGCCGCCGTCGAGCCATTCATCCACAGTTTCGGCGTCATTGCGGGCCAGATGCTTGTGCCACCAGCGCAGGAGGTGGTCGATCAGGATGCCTAGCACGATGGCGAACACCACTGCAATGCCTGCGCTGAGCAGCGGGTTGTTGTGGAGCCAGGGGAACGAACTGGCCAGGATCCCGATGCCGATGGAGTACCCCACCCACGTGATGCAGGCGAAGGCATCCAGCAGGAAGAACCGGCGGTGCGCAAAGCCGGTGCTGCCAGCCACATAGTTGACCGCCACCCGGCCCCAGGGAATGTAGCGCGCGGTGAAAATCAGGACGGCGCCGCGTTTTTCGAGTTCATACCGTGCCCAGCCGAAAGCCTTCTGCACTTTGGGACGCCGCATCCACTTCCAGCGGTCAAGGCCGATCCTGCGGCCGAGCATAAACGCCATGTTGTCACCCGCGATGGCACCGATCAGTGCTGTCGCGCCCAAGATCCAAAGATTCGGTTCACCGCTGTGCCGGGAAAACGCGGCCAGCGCCACAATCAGCGTCTCGCTGGGAACCACCATGGCGAAGCCGTCAATGAAGAAGAACACAAGAAGGACCGGGTAGATCCACCATTGGCCCGCTGCATGGAGCACGGCCTCATTAATAAACTCCACGCGGGTCTTGCTCCTAGACGAAATGATGCAGCCGGAAGTGACGTAAATCGCTCTTCAGTGTCCCATGCCCGGGACCTCGCCCGCTACGCTCGGACGCCGCAAACCCTAGGCTTCCGGATCCTTCAGCCGCTCCACGACAGGAACCTTTCCCCGGATGCGGTTAATGATCAGATCCACGACGATTCCAAGGCCCACGGCGCAGACGATGGCGATGGCCGCGCCGAGCAGATGGTTGTTTTCAAACCACTGGCCGAAGAACAGCCCGATACCCACGGAGTAGGAGGCCCAGAGTGTGGCAGAGAGGACCGTCAGGCCAACGAAACGAAGGTGCGGATAGTGGGTCACGCCCGCGGTGAGGTTGACGGCAACCCTGCCGATGGGGATGAACCGCGCCACCAGGATCAGCGACGCCGGCCGTTTCCTCAGTTCGTCTCCTGCCCAGCGGAACGCACCTTGCATACGCGGCCCGCGCATCCAGTGCCAGCGCCGGGTACCCACACGGCGTCCGATGAGGTAGGCGATGTTGTCGCCCGAGAAGGCGCCCAGGCCCGCGACGGCCATCAGCAGCCAGGGATTGGGGACGTCCGCGGTGGCGGC
The DNA here is from genome assembly GCF_054057635.1 of Arthrobacter sp. UYNi723. Lineage (NCBI taxonomy): Bacteria > Bacillati > Actinomycetota > Actinomycetes > Micrococcales > Micrococcaceae > Arthrobacter > Arthrobacter sp. UYNi723. Next base: position 51,954 of record NZ_JBSRZM010000003.1, on the reverse strand, counting down.
CACGGCGGCTAGGCCCACCACCACGGATTCGCTGGGAATAGGCGGGAAAAACCCATCAATCAGGCAGCAGGCCAGCACAAGGAGGAGCACCCACGGCTGCCCGGCGGCAGCGAGGATGAATTCATTGATCGCCTGCATTGTCCCTATGCAATTCGGTCGATGATGAGCTGTTGCGCCGGGCGTGCCCCTTCGGGGGCGATCGTGACGGCGTGTTCCAGGGCTTCCTTGGCGCGCGCGAACTTCTCCGGCGTGTCTGTGAGCAGCGTCATGAGCGGCTCACCGGCACGGACCGTGGCACCGGGCTTTGCATGCATGCGGATCCCTGCACCGGCCTGGACGGCGTCTTCCTTGCGGGCACGTCCCGCGCCGAGGCGCCACGCCGCAACGCCCACTGCCAAGGCATCGAGCCCCACCAGGACACCGTCGGCCGGGGCGTAGATGACCTCGGATTCCTTGGCGACCGGCAGCTTGGCGCGCGGATCTCCGCCCTGCGCTTCGATCATCCGGTTCCAGACGTCCATGGCCCGGCCGTCCTTCAACGCGGCGCGCGGATCGGCGTCGTGTACGCCAGCGCAGGCCAGCATCTCTTCGGCCAGCCGGACGGTGAGTTCGACGACGTCTTCCGGGCCGCCGCCGGCCAGGACCTCCACGGATTCCTCCACTTCGATCGCGTTGCCTGCGGTGAGGCCGAGCGGGGTGCTCATGTTGGTCAGCAGCGCCACGGTGTTCACGCCCGCGTCCTTGCCGAGGGCCACCATGGTTTCGGCCAGTTCGCGTGCCCGGGCCTCGTCCTTCATAAAGGCTCCGCTGCCCACCTTGACGTCCAGGACCAGTGACCCCGTGCCTTCGGCGATCTTCTTGCTCATGATCGAGGAGGCGATCAGCGGGATCGCCTCGACCGTGCCTGTGACGTCACGCAGTGCGTAGAGTTTCTTGTCCGCCGGCGCCAGCCCTGCCCCGGCAGCGCAGATCACGGCGCCGATGTCCTGGAGCTGCGCCATCATTTCGTCGTTGCTCAGGGCCGCCCGCCAGCCGGGGATGGATTCCAGCTTGTCCAGGGTGCCGCCGGTGTGGCCAAGGCCGCGGCCCGAGAGCTGCGGCACGGCCACGCCGAACACTGCCACCAGCGGTGCCAGAGGCAGCGTGATCTTGTCCCCCACTCCCCCGGTGGAATGCTTGTCGCTGGTAGCCTTCACACCGCCGTCGGGCCGCCGGAGGCCCCCGAAGTCCATCCGTTCGCCCGACGCGATCATCGCCGCCGTCCAGCGCGAAATTTCGGCGCGGTCCATGCCGTTGAGCAGGATGGCCATGTTCAACGCGGCCATCTGTTCGTCGGCGATGACCCCTCGGGTGTACGCGTCAATGGTCCAGTCGATCTGTTCCGGACTCAGGACGCCCCGGTCCCGCTTGGTGCGGATGATGTCGACGGCGTCGAATGCCTCAGTTGCCTGTGTCACCTTGGGTCCTCCAGGTTTTGGGGACCAAATGCGTCGGGCAGCACCTGGTCCATGGTTTTGATGCCTTGGGTGGTCATAAGCTCCATGCCAGGCGCGCGGAATTCGTAGAGAAGCTGCCGGCAGCGGCCACACGGCATCAGGACGTTGCCGGCGGAGTCCACGCAGTAGAAGGCGCGCAGCAACCCGCCGCCGGTCATGTGCAGGTTTCCCACCAGGGCACATTCAGCACACAGGGTGAGACCGTAGCTGGCGTTCTCCACGTTGCAGCCGCTGACCAGCCGCCCGTCCTCGGTGAAGGCCGCGGCCCCCACCGGGAACTTCGAATACGGGGCGTAGGCGTTTTTCATGGCGTCCACGGCCGCGGCCTCCAGGGCCTGCCAGTCGACGGCGTTCTGTTCCACGGCCGTCAACCCTTGACGTACGGGATGCCGCTGGCTGCCGGTGGCCGGGACCTGCCCACCAGCCCGGCCACGGCCAGCACCGTCACCAGGTAGGGCAGCATGGCCATGAACTGGCTCGGCACCGGGGTTCCGATGATGGTCACAATGCTCTGCAGGTTGTCTGCAAAGCCGAACAGCAGGGCGGCGAAGAACGCGCCGATCGGGTTCCAGCGTCCGAAGATCAGCGCGGCGAGTGCTATGAAGCCTCGTCCGCCGGAGATCTCCTTCGTGAAGCTGTCGATCGCCACGAGCGTGAAGAACGAGCCACCGATTCCTGCAATGGCACCACCCAGGGTCACGTTCCAGAAGCGCGTGGCGTTGACCTTGATGCCCATCGTGTCGGCTGCCTGCGGGTGTTCACCCACAGCGCGGACCCGCAGGCCCCACTTGGTTTTGAACAACCCAACCCAGACAACGATGACGGCGACGTACATCAGGTAGCCCACCAGCGACTGCTTGAACAGGATGGGGCCGAGGATCGGAATTCCGGAGAGGATGGGAATCTGGACGATGTCCAGGCCGGGCGGTGAGTTGAACTTGGCCTTGTCCGCCTGCATAACAGTGCTGAACAGGAAGCCGGTGACGCCGGAAATCAGGACGTTGAGCACCACGCCGACAATGATTTGGTTGACCAGGTACCTGATGCTGAACACCGCAAGCACCATGGACACCGCCGCGCCGGCCACAGCGGCCGCGAGCAGGCCCACGAAGGGGTTCTGCGTAATGCTGGCCACGATTGCCGCGGTGAAGGCGCCGCCCAGGAGTTGGCCTTCGATGGCGATGTTGACTACCCCGACCCGCTCGCACAGCACGCCGGACAAAGAGCCGAACACCAGCGGGACGGCCAGGGTGACCGAACCGGCGATGAGTCCGGCGAGCGAAATGCTGGGCGTCCGGGCACCGCCCACCACCCAGATGAGGAAGGCTGCCACAAACAGCACCGTAAAAGTGACGGTCAGCCAGGCCGGCGCGGGCCGGGCCTTGGTCTTCAGATAGACGGCATAGGCCGCGAGCCCAAGCATCAGGACCGAGAGGACGATCCCACCCGGCATTGCAGGAATTTCCAGCGTGGGCAGCTGGAAGAAATCCCCGCCGGTGGAAATTCCGAACCTTGCGGTCTGCGCTGATCCCATCAGGCCGAAGAAAACAAAAGCGACGAGTCCCAGCGCCGAGAGCAGGACGGGGGTTTTCCAGAGCACCGGTTTGCCGGATGTTGGCTGGGCCTCGTCGGCCTGGGGCGATGTTCCGGGCGTTCCGCGTCCCGGCAGGGGCGATGTTGCTGTTGCGCTCATGCTGCGCCTCCGGTGGTTGCTGCCTGCTGGGTTTTTCCGGCCTTGGCCGGCTTCTTGCGGCGGGGGTTCAGCCCGAAGACTGCCCGCACCAGCGGCGGGGCCGCGATAAAGAGGACAATCAGCGACTGGACCACCAGGACAATGTCGATGGGCGTTCCGGTCTGGATCTGCATCTGCACGGCACCGGCGCGGAAGGCGCCGAACAGCAGGCCGGCAGCGAAGGTGCCCCACGGCGTCGAACGTCCCAGCAGCGCCACCGTGATGGCGTCAAACCCGTACGTTGCAGCGACGCCGTCTGTCAGGACCTTTTCCGTGCCCGCCACCTGGGCCACGCCGGACATGCCGGCCAGTGCGCCGGCAATGGCCATGACCAGGATGGTGGACCGGGAGACGTTGATGCCGGCGGTCAGGGCAGCCTTCGGATTGGCTCCCACGGCCCGGAATTCAAAGCCGACGGTGGAGCGGTTCAGCAGCCACCACACCAGGACGGTGGCCGCGATGGCCAGGACGAAGCCCAGGTGCAGGCGGTACTGCGAGCCGAAAATCTGGGGGTAGATCGCGGTGGGATCCAGAATGGGCGAGATCGGGTTGGACTCCCCCGGGCGCTGGAACGCCGGCGTGTTCAGCAGGTACCGCAGGAAGTAAAGGGCGATGTAGTTGAACATGATGGTCACGATGACTTCGTGGGCACCTGTCCTGGCTTTGAGAAGGCCAACCAGGCCACCCCAGAGAGCGCCGCCCACGATGCCCGCAACCAGCACCAGCAACAGGTGCAGGCCCAGGGGAAGGTGCAGGGCAAAACCAACCCAGGCCGCCAGGATGCCTGCCATGATGATCTGGCCCTGGGCACCAATGTTGAACAGGCCTGCCCGGAACGCGAGGGCAACGCCCAGGCCAGCCGTGATGAGCGGTGTGGCGATGGTGAGTGTCTCCATCATGGGTGCGAACCGGGCGGCCAGGCTGGAACCCCTGGGGTTGAAGACGGACCCCTGGAACAACGCCACATAGGACCGGGTGGCAGCGTCCCAGACCGCGGAAAGGAAATCGGTGGGCCGGGCGAAAAGGTACGACGAGGTGGCACCGACGCGTTCGTCAGTGGCGGCAATGAGCAGTCCGCCGATCACGAGTGCCAGCAGCACCGCCAGGACTGAGACCATGCCGCTGCCGGTGAAGATCTTCCGGAGCAGCGTGTCCGGCCCGCCGGGCAGCTTTCCGCTTTGGGCGCTGGCTGGTACGGCTGAAGGGCTGATGGCGCCGCCGGCCGTGTCCACGGCCACCCCTGCGGCGGTTTCGTCCGCCGCCGGGGTCGGCTGGTGCGGTTTCGGGTGCTGGTCAGCATGCTTAGGGTGATGCTCTTCAGGCATGATCGCCTCCTTCGGGGCTGGAGGCTGCACGGCGTTCTGCGGTAGCGGCATCCTTCGTGTCGGCCGGGGGCGTTTCAGTGGCCGGCGTGTCAGCTTTCACCAGGCCGGTGTGGTCAGCGCCGGCAGCGTCTTCCGCAGAGATCCCGGCCATCATCAGGCCCAGGACGTCGCGTCCGGTTCCTGCGGGAACGATTCCCACCAGTTTGCCCTTGTAGAGCACGGCGATACGGTCGGCGAGTTCCATGACCTCATCCAGTTCGGTAGAGATGATCATGACCGGTGTGCCCTGATCCCGTTCAGCCACGATCCGCTTGTGCAGGAACTCGATGGACCCGACGTCCACACCGCGGGTGGGCTGCGAGGCGATAAAGAGGCGCAGCGGCCGGGACAGTTCCCGCGCCATGACCACCTTTTGCTGGTTGCCGCCCGAGAGGGTGCCGGCGGCCAGCAGGCCCGAGGGCGTCCGGACATCGAACTCGTCGATCCGCGATTTCGCGTTCTCCAGGACCTTCGCCGGGCTCATACTGATGCCCTTGGCAAACGGTGGCTGATCGTAACGGTCAAGGATCAGGTTTTCGGCGATCGAGAACGTGCCGATCAGGCCATCAACAGACCTATCTTCCGGGACGAAGCCGACACCGGCGTTGAGGACGTCCTTCACGCTGCGGCCCACGAGCTCCACGTTGTCCAGGAGAATGGAGCCCTGCACGCGCTCCTGCAGTCCGAGGATGGCTTCGGTCAGTTCGGTCTGCCCGTTGCCTTGGACGCCCGCAACGGCCAGGATCTCTCCGCGCGCAATGTCGAAACTGATGCCGTCCACGGTGTGCTGACCGTTCGGAGCAATGACTGTGAGGTCCTTGACCTGGAAAGTCTTCTCTTTGGGGCTGGCGGGGGCTTTGTCGAGCGTGAGGCTGACGGCGCGGCCCACCATCATGGAGGCCAGCTCTGCTGTGGAGTCACCGGGACTGGCCGAACCCACAACTTTGCCGCGGCGGATCACGGTGATGGTGTCCGAGACAGCTTTCACTTCACGCAGCTTGTGCGAGATGAAGACAATCGAGGTTCCGCTGGACTTGAGCTGGCGCATGATGTCCAGCAGTTCGTCCGTTTCCTGGGGCGTCAGCACTGCCGTGGGCTCATCCAGGATCAGCACCCTGGCGTCGCGGACCAGTGCCTTGATGATTTCCACACGCTGTTGGACACCCACGGGGAGGTCCTCCACCAGCGCGTCCGGATCGACGTCGAACCCGTAGCGGTCGGAAATCTGTTTGATCTTGCGGCGGGTGTCCTCCAGGTTGAGGAAGCCTACGGCCTTTGTGGTCTCGGCTCCAAGAGCCACGTTCTCCGCGACGGTGAAGACGGGGACCAGCATAAAGTGCTGGTGCACCATGCCGATCCCGGCGGCCATGGCGTCGCCGGGCCCCCGGAACGAAACCGGTTTGTCGTCGATGAGGATCTCGCCCTCGGAGGGCTCGTAGAGCCCGTACAGCACATTCATCAGGGTGGACTTGCCGGCCCCGTTCTCGCCCAGCAGACAGTGGATCTGTCCGGGTTCAACCACCACGTCAATGTGGTCGTTGGCGAGCAGGGAGCCGAAGCGTTTGGTGATCCCTCTGAGTTCAAGTTTCAAAACTCTGACCAATCTCGAAGCGTCCGTACATGAACCGGACGGGATATGAGGCTGCAGCACCAGCCTAGTGCCTGCAGCCTCGGGTGGGCGGTAGCGCGGAGGCATGCATTGCAACGCAAAGCGCCACCTCCCGGGCAGTCGATGACCATCCGGGGGCGGCGCTTGGCGAGGATGACTATACCTTGGGACTTGCCGCTGACTCGACCTTCAGCTTGCCGTCGACGATGTCTTTCTTGAGCTGGTCCAGCTCGGACTTCAGATCGGCAGAGACCTGGGAGTCGAAGCTGTGGAACGGTGCCAGCTGGACGCCGTCGTTCGCCAATGTGCCCACGTAGGGGGTGTTGGTGAACTTGCCTTCCTTGTCTTCCTTCACCACGGTCTCAACGGCCTCGCCCATGAGCTTCATGACCGAGGACAGCATGATGTCCTTGTATTCCGGTGCAGTGAGGAAGCCATCGGAGTCGACCCAGATCATCTTGACGTCCTTGCCGGCCGCCTTCGCTTCGTTCAGGGCTGCGCCGGCGCCTTTGCCCACCGGACCAGCTACGGGCATCACGATGTCCGCACCCTGGTCCAGGAAGTTCTGGGTGAGCTGCTTGCCGACGTCCTGCTTTTCGAAGTCGCCGGTAAAGCTGCCGTCCTGTGAGGCCTTGTCCCAGCCAAGGACTTTAACGCTGGTGCCCTTCTTCTCGTTGTAGTACTTCACGCCGTCGGCATAGCCGTCCATGAAGATGGTGACCGTGGGGATCTTGATGCCGCCAAAGGTGGCCACGGTTCCGGTCTTGGTGGTGCCCGCAGCGAGGTAACCGGCCAGGAACGCAGCCTGGGAGGTGTCGTAGATGATGGGCTTGACGTTGCTGATGGGCGGGTCGTAGCCGAAGTCGACGATGGCGAAGTGGCTGTCCGGGTTTGCCGCGGCCTGGGTCTTGGTGGCGTCACCAAGCAGGAAGCCGACGGTCAGGGTGAGGTCGCAGTTGGCGGCAACCATCGCACGGAGGTTTGGTTCGAAGTCGTTGTTGGACTTGGACTCGGCCTGGTTGACCTTGATGCCCAGGTCCTTCTCAGCCTTCTTCAGTCCATCGTAGGAGGACTGGTTGAACGACTGGTCATCGAATCCGCCGGAGTCGGAAACGATGCAACCGGTGTAGTCTGTGGCCGTCACGGTGGGGCTGCCGGCTTCGGGCGGCGCACCGCAACTGGTCAGCAGGAGTGCGGTAGCACCCATGGTGGCCACGCTTGCAACTGAACCGTGCTTGAGGTGTGCACGCAGTGATGTCTTCAAGATTCCTCCAGGATGAAGAGAGAGGCGCTACGACGTGAATTCAATGAGTGTCTGTTTCAACCCTGAAATTCTGTTTTCACTGACGGTCCGCAGCACTGCGCCGAAGCGCTCTGATAGAACCAACATTAGTGGCCTGCAGCACATCCGCTATCACATTGGCGCCGGATCCTGAAGATTGTTGAGAATTTGTTACCAACCAGTAGAAGGCGGCCAGTCCGCACCCATCCACTAAGCGCGAACGGACACTTGGGGCCCGCCGGGAGCGGGCCTCAAGTGTCCGTTCGCGCTGGTGGGGAGCTTAGAGGCGCACCAGCATCTTGCCGGTGTTCGCGCCGTCGAGGAGGTCCATGAAGGCCTGGGGCGCATTCTCCAGTCCATCCACCACGGTCTCGTCATACTGGACTGAACCGTCCGCCAGCCAGGCTGACATCTTCCCGAAGAATTCAGCACTGTGCTGGCGCTGTCCACTGACCAGGAACCCCCGGAGGGTGAGCTGCTTGCCAATGGCAAGCGCGAGGTTCCGCGGCGCCGCGGCGGGTTCGGTGGAGTTGTACTGGGCTATCGCACCGCACATGGCCACGCGGCCGGCCACATTCAGGACGGCCAGGGCAGCCTCCAGGTGATCGCCGCCCACGTTATCGAAATACACGTCAATCCCTGCGGGTCCTGCCGCCTGGGCAAGCTGTTCGCGCACCGGCCCGTCGTTGTAATTGAACGCGGCGTCGAAGCCCAGTTCCAGGAGCCGGGCCGCCTTCTCCGCGGTTCCGGCGCTCCCGATAACCTTGGAAGCGCCCATCGCCTTGGCGATCTGGCCCACAAGCGAGCCCACGGCGCCCGCCGCTCCGGACACGAACACGGCATCGCCTGGTTTGAACTCCGCCACTTTGAGCAGGCCGGCGTACGCCGTCAGGCCGGTCATGCCCAGCGCGCCAAGGAACGCCGACGCCGGCGCAAGGTCCGTGCGGGCAACCGAGGTTGCGTCTGCGTCCAGGACCGCGAATTCCCGCCAGCCCAGTTGATGGACGACGGCGTCCCCCACCTTCCGCCCCTCGGCCCTGGACGCGATGACCTCACCGATGGCGCCGCCGTCGAGCGCTGCATCCAGAGCGAACGGGGCCGAGTACGACTTGACGTCGTTCATACGGCCGCGCATGTAGGGGTCCACGGAGATGTAGAGGTTGCGGACCAGGATCTGGCCGTCCTGAAGCTCCGGCAGCGGTGACTCTGCCAGTCGGAAGTTTTCGGGACCGGGACGCCCTACCGGGCGTGAGGCCAGGCGGATTTCGCGGGTGGATGTTGGCAGTGCCGTTGTCACGCTCATGCGGCGAACTCCAGGATCTTGATGTCCACGGTCATGTTTCCGCGGGTGGCGTTGGAATAGGGGCAGATCTGGTGCGCTTTGGCCACCAGGGACTCGGCCGTGGCGAGGTCCAGGGCCGGGACCGCGATCTCCAGTTCAGCGGCGAGGCCGTAGCCCACGCCGTCGTTCAGTGCGCCAAAGTGGATCTTGGCCGCCACGGCTGAATCGGTCAGGTCTGCGCGCTCCTTGCGCCCCACGAGGCGGAGCGCCGAGTGGAAGCATGCCGCGTAACCGGCGGCAAAAAGCTGCTCCGGGTTGGTTCCCTGGCCGTCACCGCCCAGCTCCACGGGGCTGGCAAGACTGACATCCAGCTTGCCGTCATTGGTGCGTGCGTTGCCGTCGCGGCCTTCGCCGGAAGCCAGGGCCTCGGCAGTGTAGAGAGTCTTCATATGTGGTCCGTCCTGTTGGATGTGGATAACGGAAATCTTGGGCGCTCAGTGCGCGCGGTGAAGGGCTTCTGTGAGCCTTTCAAGAGTGGTGCGAAGCTGTTCCAGCTCATCGGCTGACAACCCGGCGGCGTCCGCAAGGTGCCGTGGAATCCCGCTGGCCTTGCTGCTGAGCGAGCGTCCGGCCGGCGTCAGGTGGACTGCAACACGGCGCTCATCTTCCCCGGACCGGCGGCGCTCCACGAGCCCCATAGCCTCAAGCCGCTTGAGCAGCGGCGACAGCGTGCCGGAATCAAGGCCCAGTTCCTCGCCGAGCTCCTTGACGCCCTTCGGCTCCGATTCCCAGAGGACCAGCATCACCAGATACTGCGGGTACGTCAGGCCGAGGTCTTCCAAGACGGGGCGGTAGACCGCTGTTGCCGCGCGGGACGCGGAGTACAGCGCAAAACACACCTGGCGGTCGAGGCGGGGGGCATCTGTCATACCTAAGACGGTAGTCCACAATTCAATTGTGCACAACTTACCCTGCCAAAGAGACGCGCTAACGAGCAGATAACACCCTCAAAACCGGGATTTGAGGGTGATATCTGCCAGTTCGCGCGGGAGGTGGGGCTTAAGTGTCCGTTCGCGCCAGGGGTTAGGTAGGTCGGGGGCGCGGGGGCTAGAGGTCGCGGATGGTCCGGAGGGCCGCTGCCGTGAGGACCTGGATGCCCAGGCCAAGGGCGCGTTCGTCCAGGATGTAGTCACCGCGGTGCAGGTCGTATTCTTCGCCACCCGGAGTCTTGGTGCCCAGTCGCATCATCGCTCCGGGCCGCTCAGCCAGGAACCAAGCGAAATCCTCACCACCCATGGACTGCGGCGTCAGCACCACGGCGCCCTCACCGATTTCCGCGCGGGCCGCAGCCTCGATCAGCGCTGTCTCGTCCTCAGAGTTAACCACCGGCGGGACACCCCTGGTGTGTTCCAGATGGACATCCACTCCATAGGGCGCGGCCACCTGCTGCACGACTTCATCCAGGAGCTCGCCGGCGTCATGCCAGGCATCGCGGTCGAGGCAGCGCATGGTGCCGGACATGTAACCGGTGCCCGGGATGGCATTGGGTGCCGATCCGGCGTTGATCTGCCCCCACACCACGGACACCCCGCTGCGGACATCCACCCGGCGTGAAAGCACGGCCGGAACGTTGACGGCGATCTGCGCGAGGGCGAAGACCAGGTCCTCGGTGAGGTGCGGGCGGGACGTATGGCCGCCGCGGCCGCTCAGCTCGATCTTGATGGTGTCCGAGGCGGACGTGATGGCGCCGATGCGCGTACCGATGCGTCCGACGTCGATCCTTGGGTCACAGTGCAGCGCAAGGATGCGCGGCACACCGTCCAGGACGCCCTGCTCAATGCAGGACAGTGCGCCGCCGGGCATGGTCTCCTCGGCAGGCTGGAAAATGATCCGGACGGAACCGCCCAGCGGGGACTCCTCGTGCATACGTTGCAGGACCAGCGCGACGCCGAGCATGGCGGCGGTGTGGACGTCGTGGCCGCAGGCATGGGTCACGCCATGGTTCTTCGAGGCAAACGGCAGGCCGGTTTCCTCGATGATGGGCAGGGCGTCAATGTCGCCCCGGAGCGCCGTGGCGAGGGGCCCCTCTCCGACGTCTACGGTAAGGCCGGTGCCTTCAAGCCGCCGCGGGGCCAGCCCTGCAGCTTCGAGCCGCTCCACCAGCTTGTCTGTGGTGCGGAATTCCTTGAAGGAAAGCTCGGGGTGCGCGTGCAGATCCCGGCGGAAGTCGATCAGCTCCGGCAGGAGGGGTTCCAACCATGGCCGCACTAATGCGGTGGGCTCGGCTTCAGTAGTGTAATTACGCACTCATTTACTCTAGCGAGCGTCCACGGAATAGCGTCATCACGGCGGGCGCGTTACAGATTGTGCCGCGCCTGGACACTCCCGACCGGGTTACAGAACGTCGGTGTCGCCACTGGCCTTGAGCGCGTCAACGGCTCCCTTGACCCGCTGCGCGTGCTGCTTGGTGGTCACCAGGAGGGCATCGCCCGTGTCAACGATGACCACATCCTTGATGCCGATCAGGGCGATCACGCGCTTCGTGTCCGAAACCACCACACCGCTGGCGTTTTCGGTGAAAACCCGGGCGCCTTCACCGATAACGGTGACGTCATCGACTTCCCGCGCACTGTTGAGCCGGCCCACCGAAGCAAAGTCCCCGACGTCGTCCCATCCGAAGGTGCCCGGCACAACGGCAACATCGCCGGCAGCGGCGGCAGGCTCGGCCACTGCATAGTCAATGGCGATCTTGGGCAACGTGGGCCAGACGCGGGCTGTGACGGCATCACGTTCGGGAGTGTCCCAGGCCTGGGCGATCTCCTGCAGGCCCTTGAACAGCTCCGGCTGGTTGGCCTCAAGGTGCCTCAGCATCAGGGCAACGGGAGCCACGAACATTCCTGCGTTCCAGACATACTCACCGCTGTCCACATACTGCTGGGCAACTTCCTCGTCCGGCTTCTCCACGAACTCCACCACGGCCTGGGCGCTGGGCGCACCTTCGATGTTGAGTTCCTCGCCGGCGCGGATGTAACCGAAGCCGGTGGACGGATGGGTCGGCTTGATGCCGATGGTCACGATCTTGCCGGCGGCGGCCGTGTGGATGGCCTCGCGGACGGCCTGCTGGAACAGGTGGTCAGGACTGATGACCTGGTCAGCGGCGAAGGAACCCATGATGGTGTCCGGGTCGCGCTGGTACAGGATGGCGGCGGCCAGGCCTATGGCGGCGCCGGAATCCTTGGGCTCGCTCTCCAGGACCAAGTCAGACTCCTGGACCTCGGGCAGCTGCCGGCAGACGGCGGCCCGGTGTGCCGTGCCGGTCACCACGAGGACGCGCCTGCCGGCCAGCGGCTCGAGGCGGTCGTAGGTGGCGCGCAACAGAGTGCTGCCGGACCCGGTGAGGTCGTGGAGGAACTTGGGAGCTGCTGCGCGTGACAGGGGCCAGAGGCGGGTCCCCACTCCGCCTGCCGGAATCACCGCAATGAAGCGGTTCAGGGGTGAATCCGGGCTTGTCGCTTTGTCTGTACTCATCACGGCTACTTTAGCTGACGAGCCGTGAACTGCCCTTTCAGAACCCTCCGCCAACTCCCGCGGGCGAGCCATGGTGTGGTGTTCGTCTCATCTGCAGGCGAAACGCAGGCATTGCGGGGTCACCAAGGAGTTCCTAAATTGAATAAGCTGTGAGCGAAGCCTAGATTTAGGCCTGAGCTACGAGTTGCTCTCGCAGCAGGCGTTCCCCCCGCGTGGATCTCATGCCAGCGCCGCTGTGTTGCAGGGAGGTTTATCAGTGCCGACAAAACCAGCTGGCACCTTGTACCGCGGCCGTGAAGGCATGTGGTCCTGGGTAGGACACCGGATTACCGGTGTAGTGATCTTTTTCTTCTTGTTGGTCCATGTGCTGGACACCTCATTGGTGCGTGTGTCCCCGGAGGCCTACACGGCTGTTATCGGTGCCTACAAGAACCCCCTCATGGCCCTGGGTGAAACGGGCCTGGTTGCCGCGATCGTCTTCCACGCCTTTAACGGCCTGCGGATCATCGCCGTCGACTTCTGGAAGAAGGGCGCCAAGTACCAGCGCCAGATGCTGTGGACCGTCCTGGCCCTGTGGGTAGTTGTTATGGTCGGCTTCTCCATCCGCCACCTTTCCCTCGCCTTTGGAGGTCACTAAGCCATGACTGCAACGATCGAAAGCCCACGCAGTGGGAAAAACAGTAGCGGCAAAATCTCCCCCCAGTACCGCCGCACCGGCGCAAGCCGGGGCAACTTCGAAATGTTCGCCTGGCTGTTCATGCGCCTGTCCGGCGTAGTGCTGGTGGTGCTCATCTTCGGGCACCTCTTCGTGAACCTCTTGGTGGGCGAAGGCATCAAAGCCATCGATTTCGGCTTTGTCGCCGGCAAGTGGGCTGACCCGTTCTGGCAGATCTGGGACCTCGCCATGCTGTGGCTGGCCATGCTGCACGGCACCAACGGCGTCCGCACCATCATCAACGACTACGCCGAGAAGGATTCCACCCGTCTCTGGCTCAAGATCGTCCTCTACGCGGCCACCACCGTGATCATCGTCCTCGGCACCCTGGTGATCTTCACCTTCAACCCGTGCCCCGTGGTTGACGGCGTTCCGCTGCCCGGCGGCTTCTGCCCCGCGTAGCCAGATCATCCGCTGCCCGCGGTGAGCCGCAGGCTGTATTTTGCGGTGCAGGCAACGCCCGCCCGTTGTTTTATAGCGAATTTTGAGAGAAAGAGCGCCCAAGTATGCAGGTCCATAAGTACGACGTCGTCATCGTCGGTGCCGGTGGCGCTGGCATGCGCGCCGCGATCGAGTCCGGTCAGCGCGCGCGAACAGCAGTACTGACCAAGCTCTACCCCACCCGCTCGCACACCGGTGCGGCGCAGGGTGGCATGTGTGCGGCCCTTGCCAATGTCGAAGAAGACAACTGGGAATGGCACACCTTTGACACGATTAAGGGCGGCGACTACCTGGTTGACCAGGACGCCGCCGAGGTCATGGCGAAGGAAGCCATCGACGCCGTGCTGGACCTGGAAAAGATGGGCCTGCCGTTCAACCGCACGCCCGAAGGCCGGATTGACCAGCGCCGCTTCGGTGGCCACACCCGCGACCACGGCAAGGCGCCCGTCCGCCGCGCCTGCTACGCAGCAGACCGCACCGGCCACATGATCCTGCAGACCCTGTACCAAAACTGCGTCAAGCACAACGTGGAGTTCTACAACGAGTACTACGTCCTTGACCTCCTGACGGTCGAGGAAGACGCCGTCCGCGAGGACGGCACGCCGTACAAGCAGAAGCGCGTTGCCGGCGTCGTGTCCTACGACCTCGCCTCCGGTGAGCTGCACGTGTTCCAGGCCAAGTCCGTGATCTTCGCTACCGGCGGCGCCGGCAAGGTCTTCAAGACCACCTCGAACGCCCACACCCTGACCGGCGACGGCATGGGCATCGCGTTCCGCAAGGGCATTCCGCTGGAGGACATGGAGTTCTTCCAGTTCCACCCGACAGGCCTCGCCGGCCTGGGCATCCTGCTTTCCGAAGCCGCACGCGGCGAGGGCGCCATCCTGCGTAACTCCGAGGGTGAGCGATTTATGGAGCGCTACGCCCCCACCATCAAGGACCTGGCACCGCGTGACATCGTGGCCCGTTCCATGGCCAACGAAGTCCGTGAAGGCCGCGGCTGCGGCCCGAACAAGGACTACGTCCTCCTTGACCTGACCCACCTGGAGCCGGCGCACATCGATGCCAAGCTCCCGGACATCACCGAGTTCGCCCGCACCTACCTGGGTGTGGAACCGTACACGGAGCCGGTTCCGGTGTTCCCCACGGCGCACTACGCCATGGGCGGCATCCCCACCAACATCACCACCGAGGTCCTGCAGGACAACGACACCGTGATCCCGGGCCTTTACGCCGCCGGTGAGGTTGCCTGCGTTTCGGTCCACGGCTCCAACCGCCTCGGCACCAACTCACTGCTGGACATCAACGTGTTCGGCAAGCGCGCCGGCATCGCCGCCGCGGAGTACGCCAAGACTGCTGACTTCGTGGACCTCCCGGAGGATCCGGAGGCCTACACCATCGAGCTGCTGGACATTGCCCGCAACGGCACCGGCGACGAGAAGGTGGCGGTGATCCGCAAGGAACTCCAGGACACCATGGACGCCAACATGCAGGTGTTCCGTACGGCTGACACGCTGAACCAGGTCCTGACGGACATCGAGTCCTTCGAGGCGCGGTACAAGAAGATCAGCGTCCAGGACAAGGGCAAGCGCTTCAACCTGGACCTGCTCGAAGCCGTTGAGCTGGGTTTCCTGCTGGAACTGGCCAAGGTCATGACCGTGGCGGCCCTGCACCGTGAGGAATCCCGCGGCGGACACTTCCGCGAGGACTTCCCGGAACGCGACGACGAAAAATTCATGAAGCACTCCATGGCGTACAAGGATGACCACGCCCCGGCCGACGGCACCGCGGGGACCGCGGAAACAACAGCCGGCATCCGTCTGGGCACCAAGCCGGTCGTCTTTACCCGCTACGAGCCGATGGTGAGGAAGTACTAAGATGACCGCTGAACTTGCTGAGCCAGCCTCCAAGATCGAACTGCCCGCACACATCGGAGGCGGCGGAGAGATCCCCACGTTCGACGTCACCCTGCGCGTCCGCCGTTACAACCCCGAGGTGTCCGAGGACGCCACGTGGGAAGACTTCAAGGTGACCATGTACGGCACCGATCGCGTGCTGGATGCGCTGCACAAGGTCAAATGGGAAATTGACGGCAGCGTTTCGTTCCGCCGTTCCTGCGCCCACGGTGTCTGCGGTTCGGATGCCATGCGCATCAACGGCCGCAACCGCCTTGCCTGCAAGACCCTCCTGAAGGACCTGGACACCACCAAGCCCATCACCGTTGAGCCCATCAAGGGCCTGCCGGTGGAGAAGGACCTGATCGTGGACATGGAGCCGTTCTTCCAGTCCTTCCGTGAAGTCATGCCGTTCCTGATCAACAAGGGCCACGAGCCCACGAAGGAACGCCTGCAGTCCGCCGAGGACCGTGAGCGCTTCGACGACACCACCAAGTGCATCCTCTGCGCGGCGTGCACGTCCTCCTGCCCGGTGTTCTGGACCGATGGCCAGTACTTCGGCCCGGCCGCGATCGTCAACGCCCACCGCTTCATTTTCGATTCCCGTGATGATGCCGGCGACATGCGCCTGGAAATCCTAAACGACAAGGAAGGCGTGTGGCGTTGCCGCACCACCTTCAACTGCTCCGAAGCATGCCCCCGCGGCATCCAGGTGACCCAGGCAATTGCCGAAGTCAAGCAGGCAATTCTCTCCCGTAAGATCTAATTCAGGTTCTTGCTTACGACGGCGTCACCCACCTTAGGTGGGATGGGCGCCGTCGTTGTTTAACACCTGACGGCACCAACGAAAGCAGCACGCGATGTCCCGCTCCGAAAAAGTCAGCTTCGAAGGATCCACCGGCGAGCTCCTGTCCGGCATCATCGACGTCCCGGAGGGGCCGGTGCGGGGCTGGGGTGTGTTCTCCCACGGCTTCACCCTGGGCAAGGACAGCCCCGCGGCGTCCCGGATGTGCAAGGCCCTGGCTGACACCGGCATCGGGATGCTCCGCTTCGACAACCTGGGGCTGGGCGAGTCCGCCGGCCATTGGTCGGAGGGCTCCTTCAGCCACAAAGTGGCGGACACCGTGGTGGCCGCCGAGTTCATGCGCAGCAAGGGGAGGGCCATCTCGCTGCTGGTGGGCCACTCCTTCGGCGGCGCGGCGGTGCTCTCGGCCGCCCGCCAGATCCCGGAGCTCGACGCCGTCGCAACAGTGGCTGCCCCGTTCTCACCCAAGCACGTGGCCCACGTCTTTGACGCCGCACTGGACAAGATCCTCAGCGAGGGCAGCGCGGAAGTGGACCTCGGCGGGAAACGCGTGGAGATCCGGAAACACTTTGTGGAGGACCTGGAGAACGCGGACCTCACGGACTGCATCCGGCAGCTGCACAAGCCACTGATGGTCCTCCACTCCCCCACGGACAACACCGTGGGCATCGAGAACGCCAGCACCATCTTCCAGACGGCGCGCCATCCGCGGAACTTCGTCTCACTCGAAGGCAGCGACCACCTACTGACCGGCAAGGGCCAGGCAGCCCGGGCCGCCAGGATTATTTCTGCCTGGGCCGACCAGTACCTCGACGCCGGGAAGTAATCCCGGCTTTTTCGTCCACTTCGCGGATGGTGGACCAGCCGGCGGACACGAGGTAGACCTGGCTGACCAGGTTGAACCAGATCAGCAGGCCGATGATGATGGCAAACGGCGCCAGGATGGGGTTCCGTCCCGCGCCGGCCAGGAGTTCAGTGCTGAAGACCTGCAGGACGGTGGTGCCCACCGCGGCAAGGATGGTCCCCTCCAGGAGTGCCCGCCGGGAGAGCTCGAGCCCACCGGCCAACCGGAACATGATGACGGCCGTGACCCAGTTGAGCGTAAGCGGCACACCGATCTTGATCACGGTGGTCAGCGGACCTGCCACCGTCGGATCCAGCTGCAGGAAGTCCGTGACCCAGCCGGCCGCCGTGCCGAACACCAGGGACGCTCCGGCGCTGATCACCAGGGCCACTCCCAGCAGCAGCAGGGTGCCGGCGTCGCGCAGTTTGAGGACAATCGGGTTGATTTTCAGGGGCGGCAACTGCACCACACCGCGCAGGCCGTCACGGAGTCCGGCGATCCAGCCCAGGGACGTGATGACTGTAACCACGGCAGCAATCACGGCGGTCCAGCCGAGGCCGTCCGGGTTCAGGAGGTCGTTCGGATCAACCAGCCCTTCTCCCCCGCCCACCTTCAGCAGTCCGGGCGCACTCTGGGCCACGCTGCCGATGATGGTGTCCAGCAGGGCAGGCTGGCCCCGCAGCACCAGGCCGGCAACGGAGAAACCCGTGGCCAACAGGCCGGTGATGGAAAAGAACATGTTGAAACCGATGCCGGCGCTCATCAACGGGCCATGCTGGAGGTTGTAGTGCTGCCACGCGCGCATCGGGCGGAAGGCATTAAGCCTGGCCAGCAGCCACTGGAGCATCGCCAGCGAGCTGGCCACCGGGCCGCCGTCGGACCTTCTGGCTTTGCCCCACTCCATCCGTTTCCGGATGACGGCGAGCTTGAGGCGGGCCTGCTCAGTGGGGAGCGGTGGCTCCGTTGGCGTCGGCGTCCGCGGCGAAGGACCCGCCGTCGTCAGTTTCGGTCCCAAAGTCCAACTCTTCCCGTAGCTGCCAAATGCCGTCGGCATCGTGCTCGTAGAGTCCCATGCTAACCACCGGGAAGGTCGCCCGGTAACTTTCAAGCACCGTTTCGGCTTCGTCCAGGCTTTCGGGCGCGACATCGTGGGCGATCGTGACATGCGGATGGTAAGAGAACGGCAACTCGCGTTGCAGCGGGCCGGTCTGGAGTTTTTCGTGGAGCTCCACGCAGGAGTCGAACCCGTCCTCGACGTTGATGTAAACCACCGGGGAGACCGGCCGGAACGTTCCGGTCCCGGCGATGGTGACCATAAAGGGGACCTGCCGCCGCGCCACGTCGCGGACGTGCGCCTGCGTGGCTGCCCAGTCCTGGGTGGGCGTGGTGGTGACCAGCGTGATGTGCGCGGGCACCACCCCCGCCATTGGGTCCCCGAAGGAGGCGCGCCACCGTTGAAGTTCCTCGGCGATGGCAGGGGGGAAGCCCAGAATGACGCCTACGCTCATTCCTTCACTGACATTGCTGGCGGCCGACATCGAGCTAGCGGACGCCTGCGAGGCTGAGGGACGGCAGGAAACCCATGCGCTCATAGACCTGACCAAGGGTCACTGCGGCGATTTCCCTGGCCCGCTCGGCGCCCTGGGCCAGCAGCCGGTCCAGCTCGGCCGGGTCAGCCATCAGTTCGTTGGTGCGGTTCCGCAGCGGCGTGATGAAGTCCACCATGATCTCCGCAAGGTCCACTTTCAGGTGGCCGTACATCTTGCCCTCGTACTCCGTCTCCAGCTCAGCCACGGACTTTCCGGTGAGCGTGGAGTAGATGGTGAGGAGGTTGGAAACCCCCGGCTTGGCTTCGGCGTCGAACCGGATCTCGGTTCCGGTGTCAGTGACTGCGGACTTGATGCGCTTCGCGGCGAGCTTGGGGTCTTCCAGGAGCTGGATGGAACCGTGGGGCGACCCGCCTGTCTTCGACATCTTGGCAGTCGGGCTCTGGAGGTCGTAGATCTTGGCGCTGGCCTTGAGGATGGTGGCCTCCGGCACGGTGAACGTGTGGCCGTAGCGGGTGTTGAAGCGCTGGGCCAGGTTCCGGGTGAGCTCCAGGTGCTGCCGCTGGTCCTCGCCCACCGGCACGAGGTCAGTCTGGTACAGCAGGATGTCGGCTGCCATGAGCGTGGGGTATGCAAACAGTCCAAGAGTTGCGGCGTCCGTGCCCGACTTCTGGGTCTTGTCCTTGAACTGTGTCATCCGGGACGCTTCGCCGAAGCCGGTGATGCAGTTCAGTGCCCAGGCCAGCTGGGCGTGCTCGGGGACGTGGGACTGCACAAAGAAGATGCTTTTGTCCGGGTCGATGCCGGCGGCAATGTACTGCGCGGCAACCACCCGGGTGCGCTTGGCGAGCTCGGCGGGATCGAAGTCCACGGTGATGGCGTGAAGGTCCGGGATGAAGAAGACGGCATCATATTCGGCCTGCATGTCCACCCAGTTGCGGACAGCGCCAATGTAGTTGCCCAGGTGCAGGGAGTCCGCCGTGGGCTTGGCACCGGAGAGGATGCGTTTCTTGGTCACCGGGGAAGTCGGGCTAGTCATGGGGAAAAAACCTTCGGGGCTTAGAGCCGGTAGTCCACTACCAGCGGGGCATGGTCAGAGAAGCGGGTGTCCCACGAGGGCGCCCGGTCAACGACTGCCGAGAGCGCGGCGGCGGCGAGGTCCGGGGTGGCCATGTGGTAGTCGATGCGCCAGCCGGTGTCGTTGTCGAACGCCTGGCCACGCTGTGACCACCAGGTGTAGGGGCCGTCGACGTCGCCCGCCAAGCCCCGGTGCACGTCCTTCCAGCCGATGTCCTCGCCGAAGAAGCGGTCAAAATAGGCACGTTCGTCGGGCAGGAAGCCGGCCTTCTTGACGTTGCCCTTCCAGTTCCTGATGTCCCGTTCGGTGTGGCCCACGTTCAGGTCGCCCACCACAAGTGCGTGATCGCTGTGCTTGGTCAGTTCCGGCAGCCTGGTGGTCATGACATCCAAAAAGCGGTACTTGTCCACCTGCTTCGGGGTACCCACCTCGCCGGAGTGCACGTAGGCGCTGGCAACGGTCAGCTGCGCGGGGTTCCCCTCGGCGTCGGCCACCCTGAAGTCAGCCTCAACCCAGCGTCCGGCGGTGGCGAAGTAGTCATCGCCGATGCCGTTGCGGGTTTCCAGCGGCTCTTCACGGGACGCAATGGCGACGCCGGCGCGGCCCTTGGCCTCGGCTTCGGCGTGCAGGATGTGCCAGCCGTCACCGAGCAGCTGGCGCACGATCGCGTCAGGGGCCCGGACTTCCTGGAGGCAGAGGATGTCCACCTCGCGGGGCTCCAGCCATGCCGCCATACCGTTCTTGTAGGCAGCCCGGAGGCCATTGACGTTGACTGATGCGATGCGAAGGTGGTCCTTCTTCAATGCCGAGATCACCCGCACTACTCTAGTCGATGATGGTTCCGCTGACCGGGTCCCCGGTGCCGCCGGCAGCGCGGATCATGTCGCGGGCGTTGGTGGCGGTGATCTCGATGGTCTCCAGCGCGCGGCGGATCGTATCCTGGTCCGCTGCCTCACCCTTGGCGCGTTCCTTCTCCACTACTTGGATCTGGACCTGGACGATCTTGAAGGAGTGGTCCAGCTTGAGGTCGCGGACTTCGTCCGCTTCGGTCCGCTCGTACACCACCCGGGTGCCGCCGTGGTCGGCCGAGGACGACGACGGCGCGCGGCCGGCTGCGCTGTTGAAGGCGTTCTGGGCCTCGGTCAGCTTGGCGCCGGCTTTTTTGGCGGCCTTCTGGATGCTGAACACCACAAAGGCAGCGAGGGCCAGCCAGAAGGCGGCGATGATGGCCACAACCCAGCCCACGACGTCGTTCTGGTTCGCCGCAAAGATCACGGCAACGAGGAACGCGATGACAAAGACCATCATTCCCGGGCCGCTGATCCGCAGCATGGAGAAGCCGCCCTTGGACCGGCCGGACGGAGATTGAGTGTTACCCAGAGATCGCATGCGTCTATTGTCTCAAACGCAGCAGAGCCCCAACGCACCTTCCACCCCCGGCGAACAGCGGCCCGGCACACTATTGTGCAGGATCTGGCCGCGGCGTACCGTGAAACGCGCTAGGGGTGGAAGTTCACATTTCTATCTGAGGACAAATCATGAAAAGTCACGCGTTCAGGACAGCCGCGGTGGCCACAGCCATCGTCTCCCTCGTAGGAATCAGTGCCCCAGCTGTGGCAAAACCGGGCGGCGTTCCGGCCGTTCCACTTAACACCGGCCAGGAAGTCGGTCCGGTCCACACCGGGGCAGGTGGATCCTTCAGTTACACCATCGACGATGACAAACTCTGCTATACGCTGACGGCCCGCGATCTGTCCGTTCCTGCCATGGCGGCCCACATCCATGTCGCTGCACGCAACGCGGCCGGCCCGGTTGTTATTCCGCTTGATGTGGTCAGTGGCACCGACTGGACGGTTGATGCCTGCACTACGGCTGACTCGGACCTACTGGCCGCCATTGAAGCCAACCCAGGCGCTTATTACGTCAATGTGCACAACGCTGACTTCCCTGCGGGGGAGATCCGCGGCCAGCTGAAGTAGGTTGTGGTTTCTCTGCAAAAAGCCCGACGGCGGCCCGTACCTTTTCACTGAGGGTGCGGGCCGCCGTCGGGCTTTGCTGTTAAGGAACGAAACTAGGCGATTCCCGCCTGGCGCTCCGCGGTCTCCACCACATTGGCGAGCAGCATGGCACGGGTCATCGGCCCCACGCCGCCCGGGTTCGGGGAGATCCACGAGGCGACGTCGGCAGCGGCGGGGTCCACGTCTCCGGTGACCACTGCCTTACCGTTGCCGTCGTCAACACGGCTCACGCCGACGTCGAGCACTATTGCGCCCGGCTTGAGGTCCGCCGCCTTGATCATGTGCGGGACTCCCGCGGCGGCGATCACGACGTCGGCCTGGCGGAGTTCGGCGGCCAGGTCCACGGTGCCGGTGTGCGCCAGGATGACCGTGGCGTTGACGTCCTTGCGGGTCAGCAGCAGCCCGACGGGACGGCCGATGGTCACACCGCGGCCCACCACGAGGACGCGCTTGCCCTTGAGGCTGATGCCGTGCCGGGTGAGGAGCTCCACGCAGCCCTTGGGGGTGCACGGCAGCGGCGAGGTCATGGGTCCGCTGACGTTGGCCACCAGGCGGCCCAGGTTCATTGGGTGCAGGCCGTCTGCGTCCTTGTCCGGATCCATGGCCTCCAGGATGACGTCCTGGTTGATGTGCTTGGGCAAGGGAAGCTGCACGATGTAGCCGGTGCATTCCGGGTTCCCGTTCAGCTCACGGACTACAGCGAGGAGTTCGTCCTGCGTGGCTTCCTCGGGGAGGTCGCGGCGGATGGATGTGATGCCCACCTCGGCGCAGTCTTTGTGCTTGCCGCCCACATACCAGGTGCTCCCGGGGTCGGAACCCACCAAAATGGTGCCCAGTCCGGGGATGACGCCCTTAGCCTTGAGTGCGGCCACACGTACGGTCAGCTCGGCCTTGATGGCAGCGGCGGTAGCCTTGCCGTCAAGAACCTGTGCTGTTTTTGTGGTTTCAGTCATGGATTACCACTGCTCGTGCTGCGGGTACAGCGGGAAATCGGCGGCGAGCTTGTCCACGCGGGACTGAAGGGCCTCTACGTCAGTGGCGGAGCCGGCCTTCAGGGCGGTGGCGATGATCTCCGCGACCTCAGTGAACTCCTCGGCGCCGAAGCCGCGGGTGGCCAGGGCCGGGGTGCCGATGCGCAGGCCGGAGGTGACCATCGGCGGGCGGGGGTCGAACGGAACAGCATTGCGGTTCACAGTGATGCCCACGGAGTGCAGGAGGTCCTCGGCCTGCTGGCCGTCGAGCTGGGAGTTGCGCAGGTCCACCAGGACCAGGTGCACGTCGGTGCCGCCGGTGAGGACGGAGACGCCGGCGTCGGCGACGTCGGCCTGGTTGAGCCGGTCTGCAATGATCTTGGCGCCTTCCAGGACACGCTCCTGGCGCTCCTTGAATTCCTCGGTGCCGGCGATCTTGAAGGCCACGGCCTTGGCCGCAATGACGTGCATGAGCGGCCCGCCCTGCTGGCCCGGGAACACGTTGGAGTTGATCTTCTTGGCCCACTCCTGCTTGGCCAGGATCACACCGGAGCGCGGCCCGGCGAGGGTCTTGTGCACGGTGGAGGTGACGACGTCGGAGTACGGCACCGGGCTCGGGTGCAGGCCCGCAGCCACCAGTCCGGCGAAGTGTGCCATGTCGGTCCAGAGCAACGCGCCCACTTCATCGGCGATGGAGCGGAAGGCCGCGAAGTCCAGGTGGCGCGGGTAGGCGGACCAGCCGGCGATGATGACCTGGGGCTTCTCGGCGATGGCCTGCTCACGCAGCTTGTCCATGTCAACGCGGAAGTTGTCCGGCTCCACTTGGTAGGCAGCCACGTTGTACAGCTTGCCGGAGAAGTTCAGCTTCATGCCGTGGGTCAGGTGGCCGCCGTGGGCCAGGGACAGGCCCAGGATCTTGTCACCGGGGGTGATCATGGCAGACAGTGCTGCGGCGTTGGCCTGGGCACCGGAGTGCGGCTGGACGTTGGCGTACTCGGCACCGAACAGTGCCTTAACGCGGTCGATGGCCAACTGCTCGGCGATATCCACATATTCACAGCCGCCGTAGTAACGGCGGCCCGGGTAACCCTCGGCGTACTTGTTGGTCAGGACCGAGCCCTGGGCTTCCATGACGGCGCGCGGGGCAAAGTTTTCGGAGGCGATCATTTCCAGGGTGCCGCGCTGGCGGCCAAGTTCCTGGTTGAGGACTGCTGCGATTTCGGGGTCAAGCTCGGCCAGCGACTGGTTGCTGACGGCGGCTGTTGTGGTGGCGGTAGTAGTCACGAAAAACTCCTGGCTAGGGATACGGGCACTGCTAAGGTCAGGCTACCGGCTGGCGCACATCACCGCCCATTGATGACAGGGCGTGAAAGTGAGCCGCGTCCTCAAAGGTTGCAGCTCCGGTAAAACATGACCCTCGGCCCAGGCGTACGATCCGTGGTCTTCGTGATTGCCGCTCCCTGGTGGTTAGCCACCCAACGCCAGTTGCGACCCCACCAGACTACCAAACGCGGGCGTGCCGCGCGGGTAGGCTTGTAGTCGTGACTGAAGAGCAGCTGAACCGAGCTTACGTATTGACATTGTCCTGCCCGGACCGCCCCGGAATTGTCCACGCCGTGGCCGGAGCGCTCCTGGTGGCGGGCTGTAATATTTTGGACTCGCAGCAGTATGGCAGCCCCGCAACCGGCAACTTCTTTATGCGGGTGGAAGCGACGACGACGGCCTCCCGGGCCGAGGTCCAGGCCGCCCTTGAGCCGGTGGTCCACTCCTTCGGCATGCAGTGGAGCCTCAACCCCGTGGGCCAGAAGGTGCGCACGCTCCTGATGGCCAGCACGTCCGCGCACTGCCTCAACGACATCCTGTTCCAGCAGCGCTCCGGCACCCTGCCCATCGAGATCCCGGCCATCGTCTCCAACCACCGTGACCTTGCCGGGCTGGCCGAGTTCTACGGCATCCCGTTCCACCACATCCCGGTCACCCCGGACACCAAGGCCCAGGCCGAGGACAAGCTGCGCGCCCTCATGGCCGAGCACGATATCGAACTGACCGTTCTGGCCCGCTACATGCAGATCATTTCGGATGACCTGTGCGCGGAGCTCACCGGCAAGGCCATCAATATCCACCACTCGTTCCTGCCGTCCTTCAAGGGCGCCAAGCCCTACCACCAGGCTCATGCCCGCGGCGTGAAGCTGATCGGCGCCACTGCCCACTACGTCACGGCCGCGCTGGACGAGGGCCCTATCATCCAGCAGGAAGTCATCCGCGTGGACCACGCCCGCACTCCGGAGCAGTTCGTGCAGATGGGCCGTGACGTGGAGGGCCGCACCCTGACGCAGGCCGTCCAATGGCATGCAGAACACCGGGTCCTCTTGGACGGCAACCGGACAGTGGTCTTTAACTAAGCGGTCTCTTATCTAAGGTCGTGGGTCATGGACGCAGTTGAGAATGCGGTGGAGGAACCCGGCAGCGAGCTGCGCCTCGCCGAGTTCTACAACCGCCGCGCGGCGTCCGGCGCGGAACATCCGCTCGCGCCCCAGCGGGTAGAACAGCGTGAGCGGTTCATCGCGCTGCTCAAGGCCGAGAGCCGGCACAACGTTCTGGAGATCGGCTCCGGCATGGGGCTCGATGGCCTGCAGTTCGTCCGGGCCGGCATCCATTACACCGGCGTTGACCTCTCCGAGGAGCACGTCCGCAGGTCCCGGGCGAAAGGCCTGGACGTCTCCGTGGCCAGCGCCCGGCAGCTGCCGTTCCCGGACAAAACCTTTCCGGCCCTCTGGACCATGAGCACGCTGCTGCACGTCCCCGCCACTGATATCGACGGCGTCCTGCGCGAGCTGGTGCGCGTTACGGCACCCAACGCGCCTATCGCCGTCGGCCTCTGGTCCGGTGAGGATGAAGAGGTCCTGAACCCCGAGGACGACGTCGAACCCCGCCGGTTCTTCAGCCGGCGCAGCGACGCGACGGTGCGGCAGGTCTTTGGCCGGCACGGTGCCATCGAGGACTTTGTCACCTGGCCGGAAGGCAACGGCGAGGAATCCGGCCCGGGTGCGGGGACCTGGACGCAGCACTACCAGTTCCTGATCCTCCGCACCCCCGCCTCTCCCAAGTAAGTAGCGCTAACTGTCGTTATGAGGGCTCATAACGACAGTTAGCGCTACTTAGTTGGGGTGGGCGGATGTCCTAGGCTTGGCCCATGGCTCCTCTTTACACTTTCGCCGGCGACACTCCGGCCGTCCACGAATCCGCCTTCATCGCTCCGACGGCGTCGATCATCGGCAAGGCCACGCTCGCTGAGGATTCGAGCGCCTTCTATGGGGTGTCGGTCCGGGCGGACACGGCGGCCATCAGCGTCGGCGCCGGCAGCAACCTGCAGGACAACGTGGTGCTCCATGCAGATCCGGGCTTCCCCTGCACGGTCGGGGCCGGGGTCAGTGTGGGGCACGCCGCCGTCGTCCATGGCTGCACTGTGGAGGACGACTGCCTGATCGGCATGGGCGCCACCGTGCTTAACGGCGCGGTGATCGGCACCGGCTCGCTCGTGGCAGCCGGCGCCGTTGTCCTGGAAGGGACTATTGTGCCGCCCCGCTCGCTGGTTGCAGGCGTCCCGGCGAAGGTACGGCGGGAACTCACCGATGAGGAGTTCGACGGCGTCAAGCAGAACGCCGCCCGCTACGTCGAACTGGCCCGGGCGCACCGGGAGCTGCACGGGTAGTCCGCACCCGCCCCTAACCTCGCAAGCTCGGCCAGGGAACCCTGCGGGCGTGGCCCCAGGCTCGTTACCCTCAGTCCAGGGTGATAGGCCCGATTGCGTCCAGGAGTTCGCCCGGACCGGGGTTGCCCACCGCCGATGTCCCGCCCAGGTGGTTCACCACACCCCACACCGCGTTCAGGCCGGTGGTCACGGCGCCCTCGGCCCAGCCCGCGGTAAAGGACACGTCGTCACCCGCGAGGAAGATCCCGCGCTGGGATTCGGGCAGCTTGTCCTGCTTGAAGTGCGTGAAGAGGCGCTGTTGGTAGCGGTAGTGCCCCGGCAGGTTCGCTTTGAAGGCACCCATGAAGTTGGGGTCCGCTTCCCAGGAAACGGTGATGGGCTGGCCCACGATGTGGCTGGCGATGTCCACGCCCGGGTAAATCTGCTCGAGCGAGTGCAGCATCAGCTCAACGCGTTCGTCGGCGTCCAGCGCCAGCCATTTGAGCGCGTCATCGTTCCACGTGTAGGACAGCAGGATCACGGCGGGCTTTTCCGGGCCGTCATCCAGGAGGTAGGTGGCCCTGTTCAGCCGGTCCGTGAGGGTCATGGACAGGACCTCACGGCCGGTGTCCGGATCGATGTCCTTCCAGAACGGCCGGTCCACCATCACAAACGTCTTGGATGACTGCATGTAGTGCGAACGCTCGATCGCAGTCCACAGTTCGGCCGGGAACAGTGCCTCCTCGGTGTGGATGCGCGTGGACAGCAGCCAGGACTGGCATGTGGTGACCACGGCGGGGTAGCTGGCTTCGCGACCCCAGCGCTCCCGGATCCGGAGGTCGCCGTCGGCATCGCGGCTGATCTTGTCCACAGCCCCGCGGGGTGAGCCGGAGTGGAGCGACGCCAGAGACGTTCCGTCGGGCCAGTGGGCCATGCCCGACGGCGCGTGCTGCCACAGTGCCTCGGGCAGCCGTTGCGCTCCCCCGCTGATGAGCCGGTGCTGGTCATCGGCGTCGGTGTAGACCACGCGGAGGATCTCCAGGATGGAGTTGGGGAAGTCGGTGTCCCAGCCACCGGTGCCGAAACCCACCTGGCCAAAGGCCTCACGGTGGGCAAAGCCGGCTTCCTTGAATGACTCGCTCCCGGCAATGAACCCGTAGAAGGTCTGCTCGTCCATGAGCGGCAGCAGCTCGTTCCACAGGTCCTTGATCCGTCCGGTGTCCCGGGCCCGGATGGCCTCCTGCATTTCGACGAACTTCGCGCCATCGTTCACGGCGGCCTTCCAGGCGTCGGCCACCTCGCGGAAGAACGGCGGCAGGTCCTGGGCAGTCTCAGCGTAGTACTTCTGGCCGGCCAGTTCGATCACGGTGCTGGACGTGACGGGTGCCAGAGGGTTGGGGAAATCCTGGGTGTCCAGCCCCAGCAGGTCCACGTAGTGGTAGAAAGCCCTGCCCGACACGGGGAACCGCATACCTCCCAGATCGGCCACAACGCCGGGAGCGGACGGGAAGCTGGCGGTGCGCAGGCGGCCGCCGATCTGGTCCGCTTCGTAGACGACCGGCCGCAGGCCCAGTTTCATCAGTTCGTAGGCCGCGACGAGGCCCGAAAGGCCCGCCCCTACAACGGCTACCTCGGTGCCGTAGAGTTCCGGCGGAACCGCACCGAGCCCTGCCGGGTGGGCGAGGTAGTGGTCGTAGCTGAACGGAAAATCGGGGTTCAGCATGGTGATGGGGCCAGACTGTGTGCTGGAGGGGTCAGAGGCCGGGAGTTCGGTGGCGACGGTCATGAAAGCTCTGCTTTCGTTTGTTCTGGGGTGGACAGCGTTGAAGATTCCGGCCTGCTCAGCTCACGGTATTCCTCCTGGCTCAGCGCCGCTACCCTGGAGTTCCTTCGACCGTAGCCGAAGTAGGCGGCCAGGCCCACCAACATCCAGATTCCGAAGGTCACCCAGGTATCGGCGCCCAGGTTGGCCATGAGGAAGGCGCACATGAGCGCCCCGAGAATCGGCGTCAGGGGGAACAACGGTACGCGGAACGTGCGCTCCAGTTCGGGCCTGGTGCGCCGCAGGTAGATGACGGCCACGTTGACCAGGGCGAAGGCGAAGAGCGTGCCGATGCTGGTGGCGTCTGCCAAGGCACCCAGTGGAACCAGCCCGGCGGTGAGGGCGACGCCGATGCCCACCAGCAGGGTGCCGGCAACGGGGGTGCCGGTTCGGGATGAAACACGACCGAAGATCTTCGGGATGAGCCCGTCGCGGGACATGGAAAGCAGGATGCGGGTCTGGCCGTAGAGGACCGTGAGCACAATGCTGGCGATTGCCAATACGGCCCCCACCGCAAAGACCAGCGCGATCCACGCCTGGCCGGTGGTTTCCTCAAGGATGCGCACCAGGGCGGCGTCGGTGCCGTCGAACCAGCCCCACGGGCGGGCACCGATGGCCGCCACGGCCACCAGGACATAAATCGTGGTGACGATCACCATGGACAACATGATGGCCCGCGGGAGGTCACGCTTGGGGTTGCGGGCTTCCTCGCCGGCGGTTGAGGCGGCGTCGAAGCCGATGTAGGAGAAGAAAACGCTCGAAGCAGCGGCCGAAACACCGGCAGCGCCCATCGGCAGGAGGGGCTCGAAGTTGCCGGCGTTGAAGGCCGTGAAGGCCACGGCGCAGAAGAAGATCAGGATGCCCACCTTCACCACAACAATGGCGGTGTTGATCCAGGCGCTTTCCTTGGCTCCCCGGACCAGCAGGATAGTTGCCAGCACCACAATCACCATGGCCGGGATGTTGACCATCCCGCCGTCGCCCGGGGGCTGGGAGATGGCGTCGGGGAGAACCTGCCCGAACACGGCGAGGGTTTCGTTCACGTACTGGCCCGCGCCCACGGCAACGGCTGCCACGGATACGGCGTACTCAAGCACCAGGCACCAGCCGCAGATCCAGGCCATCCCCTCGCCCATGGTGGCGTAGGTGTAGGAGTAGCTGGAACCGGCGACCGGGACCAGCCCGGCCATTTCTGCATAGGACACTGCGGAGAGGAGCGCGGCGAGCCCGGCGATGGCGAAGGAGATCCAGATCGCAGGGCCAGCCAGCGGAACGGATTCACCCAGGATCACCAAGATGCCGGTTCCCAGTGTGGCGCCGACGCTGATCATGGTCAGCTGCAGGACTCCGAAGCTGCGGACCAGTTTCGGGCCGCCATGGCCGCTTTCCGCTTCGCTGACCATCTGTCCGATCGGTTTCCGGCGCAGCAGTTGCGCGGCCAGCCCGGGACGGCGGGCTGGCAGCGCCGTGGCAGGTCCGGAGAGTGTTGGCACAGTCATCGTTGACGTCCGTTCGTGAGTAGTTGTCGGTTTCCCCTCATCCAGAGTAGGGGTGTGAGCCGTGTCTCAGGGTTGTGCAAAGTGACCTATAGTTTTCAACCATGAGACGTAATGCACCAAAGTCGGGAACGCTGAACGGGCCGGCCCCGGGTTCCTCCGTGCAGCCTGATGCCGCGGAACACCTGGATGCCGTGACCCTGGGCCAGTTTCTGGAAGCGCTCCCCCGGGACCTCACGGTCCTGCACGACGCCGGCAACGCCGACGCGCCCCTGCGCTGGGTGGAGCCCAGCGAACTGGAGGATCCCACGCCGTACCTGATTGACGGGGAGTTCGTCCTCACGGCAGGACTGCCGTTCCTGGACGACGGCGGCACCAGGGCGAGGGCGGACACGTACGTGCGGCGGCTGGTCGGCGCCGGCGTCGCGGCCTTGGGATTTGGCCTGCAGCCGTATTTCGACGCCGTCCCGGACCACGTGCTGTCGGCGTGCCAAACGCATCGGCTCACCCTGGTGCAGATCCCCAGCAGTGTCCCCTTCGCCGCCATCGGGCTGGAGTTCTCCCAGCTGCTGGAATCCGGCAACGCCCGGGTCTTCCGTCAATTAGCCGATACCAACCGGCAACTGATGCGGGCGGTGCTGTCGGCCAGGCCAGAGCACGAACTCCTGTCCGCACTGGCACAGCGGGTTCCGGTGTGGGCCCAGCTTTTCGGGTCGGACGGCCGGGTTCGCGCCCGGGCGGCAGCAGCCGGGACCGGCGGGACCGGCCCTGCCGCCGCCGTCGAGCCTTCCGCGCTGCAACCGATGTTGAGGCGGCTGCTGGCTGGCAACGGCCCGCGGGTGGAGACGGACTCGTTTCCGGCGGCCGGTTCCGCCCTGGTTTTTGGCCATCCGCTCCGAAGCACCAAGGACGCCACCCTCGGGGCACTGATCCTGGGCACGGACAGGGCGCTGACCCCGGCGCAGAACAGTGTGGTGTCCTCGGTAGTGGGGCTGCTGGAACTGCTGGTGCGACAACGCACCAGCGGCTCGCTCGCCCCCAGCCAGCTGGCAACGGCACTGCTGCTGCATCCGGAGAACCTGGCCGCCGGCTCAACCCGGCAGCTGAACGTCCTGAGGGACCTCCTGGCGCAAAGCGTTTCCGGAACCCGGTCCGGTGCCCTCCGGGTGGTTCAGGGCGTCCGGGCGGACGCGTCGGCGCCCGCGTCGGCCGATGGCCCTGTCCGGGAACTGCTGCAGTGGCGCAGGCTGTTCGACACGAAGATGGTGGAGCTGACGGACTACGGTTTTGCCGGCGTCACCCGGCTGAAGGTGGACGACGCGCTGCTGCATGAGGTGGAGGAGCTGGGCTGGCGCCTGGTGGTGGGCGATCCGACGGAAATGGCCGGACTCCCTGCCGCGTACCAGCGCGCGGCGTCGCTGCGGGCCCGCGTCCGGGCCAGCGGAGAAAGCGTGCGTGTGGATGACGTGACGTGGTCGGTCACAGGGCTGTTGGGCCGCGGCGCCGGCACCATGCTTGCCGCCCGGCTACTGGAACCGGTCCTGGCGCAGGAGCCTGACCGAATCAGCTCCCAGCTCGGTGTCCTGAAGTCATGGCTGAGCGAAAACGGCAACTGGGACGCCACTGCCAAAGTCCTGGGCATGCACCGGAACAGCGTGCGGCGCCAGATCAATGCACTGGCCGAGCTGCTGGCCATGGACCTTGGTTCCGCCCAGGTGCGGGCGGAGTTGTGGATTGCCCTGCAGTACGTGGACGGTCTGGAGGACCGGATGGTTCAGATGCCCCAGGACCGGTAGAGCTCCGGGCGGCGTTCCCGGAGATAGGGCACCACGTCACGGGCATTTCGGGCGGCGTCCGGATCCACCTCGGCGAACAGGAGTTCGGCTCCCGGTCCCGCCGTGGCCTGCAGCGAACCATCCGGTCCGGCAATGACACTGCCGCCGAGGAATTCGCAGCCGTCCTCCGTTCCTGAGTGGTTGGCATAGGCGATGGTCAGCTGGCTTTCCAGCGCGCGGGCCCGGAGCAGGACCTGGGGAACCGTCTCGAAACCGTGCGCCAGTGCGGTGGGCACCAGCAGCAGCTCGGCTCTGCCCAGCGCGGCGGCCCTGACCGTTTCCGGAAATTCCACGTCGTAGCAGATCACCATTGACGTCCGGAAGCCGTTGAAATCGACGACGGCGGGAGCCGCTTCGGCGGGGCTGAACGCCGCGCGTTCGTCATCGCCAAAGAGGTGCACTTTTGCGTAGGTGAGAAGCTCAACCCCCGCGCTGTCCACGAGCGTGGAGGTGATGTGCCAGCTGCCCCTTTCCGTGACTGACGGCAGGCTGTAGACCAGTCCGATTCCGTAGCGGCGCGAGATGCCTGCCAGCGTCTCCCTGATGGCGGGAAGCCCGGTGGGGTCCAGCTCCGCGCGGAGCCGCAGCGGCG
This sequence comes from Arthrobacter sp. UYNi723, assembly GCF_054057635.1. Lineage (NCBI taxonomy): Bacteria > Bacillati > Actinomycetota > Actinomycetes > Micrococcales > Micrococcaceae > Arthrobacter > Arthrobacter sp. UYNi723. The sequence continues at coordinate 19,914 of NZ_JBSRZM010000003.1, read as the reverse complement.
CGTAGCCCACGGGAAACAGCTCCGGGGTGACCAGGACTGCTGCGCCCTCCCCGGCGGCCGCCCGGGCAGCCGCATCCAGGGCGGCGCAGTTTGCATCCACATCGAGTACGCGGGCATTTGCCTGCATCAGGGCCAGCAGCACCGTTACCACCTCACATGATCGGGACGGCCACATGAAGTATGCGTCCGCTTTCCCCAGCCTAGCCACCGGCCCTGAACGACATCCGGGGCCAATTGCACCGGCCGAAGCCACAGGAGGGACGGATCGTCCTATCTTTTTGTCTCATCCGGCAGACTCCTTGCGTTAACTTCTTGACTACAACAGTCAATGTAGGGCAGTCTTCTTTTCATGTCCGCCACACCGCGCTCGACGAGGAGCAAGTCAAAGAATCCGGGATCCCAGTCAGCCCTCCGGCAACTGAACCAGCAACGGATCATCGAGACCCTCATGAGCGGCCCGTCCACCCAGGCCGAGCTTGCACGCCAGACCGGCCTCTCCACCGCCACGGTCTCCAATATCGTCAAAATCATGCAGGATGCGGGCCTGGCGTCAACCGAACCGATCACCAGTTCCGGACGCCGAGCACTCAACGTAAGACTCAACAGCAACGGCGCGGTGGCAGTGGGAATCGATTTCGGCCGGCGGCATCTCCGAGTGGTCCTGGCATCCCTGAGCTACCACGTGATCGCTGAGGAATCCGTCCTGCTGCCGCTCGGCCACCAGGCCGAGGAAGGCATTCGGGCAGCCGTAGGACTGCTGGACAAACTGCTGGAGCAAAGCGGCGTGGACCGGACCCTGGTGGTGGGCGCCGGCGTCGGAATTCCCGGCCCCATCGATCGCCGGACCGGCACCGTAGCGCAGGGCGCTATCCTCCCCGAATGGGTAGGCATCAACATCCTCCAGCATCTGGAGGAAAAGCTCAATATCCCCGTATTCGTTGACAACGACGCCAATCTTGGCGCTTGGTCCGAGGTCACGTGGGGGCCGCATTCGGGCGTGAGCAACCTGATGTTCCTCAAGATCGGTTCGGGCATCGGCGCGGGCCTGATCCTCAACGGCGCGCCCTATTACGGCACCGTTGGCATAACCGGCGAGATCGGCCATGCAACCATCCACGAGCACGGGCTCGTGTGCCGCTGCGGCAACCGTGGCTGCCTGGAAACCATTGCCTCCACTACCACCATGATGGAGCTGCTGGGCCGCGGCGAAGACCCGCCCCTGACGCCGGCAGACATCGTGCGGAAAGCCCTCGCCCGCGACTCCGCAACACTAAGGGTGGTGGATGATGCAGGCCTGGCAGTGGGACGCGCCCTGGGCAATGTGGCCAATCTGATCAACCCTGAAGTGATCGTGGTGGGCGGTCCCCTCGCGGGGCTGGGCAACCTGCTGCTCGATCCCATCAGGCGGGGGCTCATCAGGCATGCAGTGCCAGTGATCGGCGAGACCACCAAGCTGACGATGTCTTCCCTCGGAGACCGCGCAGAGGCCCTGGGGGCTGCCGCGTTGGTGTTCCAACACGCCGGGATCCGGCGAACGTAGCCGTTTCGTTATCCGGATAATTGCGTTAAAGACTTGACGACAACGGGTGTGATCCAGTTTACTTTTTCATCAGACGCCCCTGCGCTTTGCGGGGCGGACAAAGAAGTCATGCATTGGAGGCGTAAGGGCAAATGACGTCCCAGACCACGCACACTGACCCGGTCATCCTGGAGATGCGTTCCATCACCAAGGAATTTCCCGGTGTCAAGGCACTCGACGAGGTCAGCCTCCGGGTCAAGGCCGGAGAAGTCCACGCCATCTGCGGCGAAAACGGCGCCGGCAAGTCGACCCTCATGAAGGTCCTCTCCGGCGTCTACCCGCACGGCAGTTACAACGGCGACATCGTCTACCAGAACGAAGTCCAGCAGTTCAAGGACATCAGGGCCAGCGAACACGCCGGAATTGTGATCATCCACCAGGAGCTCGCCCTGATCCCGGAACTCTCGATCATGGAGAACATCTTCCTCGGCAACGAGCCCACCAAGCGTGGCGTCATCAATTGGGATGAGGCCCGCAGCCGCTCCATCGAGCTCTTGGCCCGCGTCGGGCTCCGCGAGGATCCCGACACCCCGATCAAAGAAATCGGCGTCGGCAAGCAGCAACTCGTGGAAATCGCGAAGGCGCTCAATAAGTCCGTGAAGATCCTGATCCTTGACGAGCCCACGGCGGCCCTGAACGAGTCCGACTCCCAGCACCTGCTGGACCTGATTCTGGGCCTGAAGGGCAAAGGGATCACCTCAATCATCATTTCGCACAAGCTCAACGAGATCGAACAGATCGCGGACTCCATCACCATCATCCGCGACGGCAAGTCGATCGAGACCCTTGATGTCAAGGCCGACGGTGTCGACGAGGACAGGATCATCAAGGGCATGGTCGGCCGGACCCTGGAGTCACGCTTCCCGGAACATGAACCGAAAATCGGCGAAGTGCTCTTCGAGGTCAAAAACTGGACCGTGGGCCATCCGCAGATCGAGGACCGCCTGGTCTGCAAGGGCTCGAACTTCCACGTCCGCAGCGGCGAGATCGTCGGTTTCGCCGGCCTGATGGGTGCCGGAAGGACCGAGCTTGCCAGGTCAATCTTCGGCCGGTCCTACGGACGTTTCATTTCCGGCCACCTCTACAAAGAGGGTAAGGAAATCACCCTGAAGAGCGTCCGGCAGGCAATCGACGCCGGCCTCGGTTACGTCACCGAAGACCGGAAGTCGCTCGGGCTGAACCTGCTCGACGACATCAAGACCACGACGGTGTCCGCCAACCTGGAAAAGATCAGCAAACGCTCGGTCGTCGATGACAACCAGGAATTTGCCGTCGCCGAGGAATACCGGAAGTCGCTGCGCACCAAGACCCCGTCCGTGGAGGAAGGCGTCGCGAAGCTCTCGGGCGGCAACCAGCAGAAGGTGGTGCTGGCGAAATGGATGTTCACCGATCCGGACCTGCTGATCCTTGACGAACCGACCCGCGGGATCGACGTCGGCGCAAAGTATGAGATTTATGGCATCATCCAGCAGTTGGCCAACCAAGGGAAGGGCGTCATTGTCATTTCCTCCGAACTGCCGGAACTGCTGGGGCTCTCGGACCGCATCTACACCATCTTCGAGGGCGCCATCACCGGGGTCCTCAACAAAGACGAAGCCAGCCAGGAAAGCCTGATGAAACTGATGACCTCCGCCCGCAAGGCCGCCTGACTTTCTGGAACATTCCAGACCCTTCCAGACACAAGGACTGACACAATGAACGCGTTAAAGAAGCTCTTTGGCGGCAACACCCGCCAATTCGGCATGATTTTTGCCCTCGTGGCACTGATCATCTTCTTCCAGGTGGCCACTGGCGGCAATACGCTCACCTCCGGCAACGTCATCAACCTCTTCAACGGCAACTCCTACATCCTGATCCTGGCCATCGGCATGGTGCTGGTGATCATCGCAGGACACATCGACCTGTCCGTCGGTTCCGTCGCCGCCGTCGTGGGCGTTTCGGTGGCCATGGCCATGCGGGACTGGGGAATACCCTGGTACGCCGGCGTGCTGCTGGGTCTGGCCCTCGGCGCGCTGATCGGGATGTGGCAAGGCTTCTGGACAGCCTACGTCGGTATCCCCGCCTTCATCGTGACGCTGGCCGGCATGCTGCTGTTCCGCGGCCTGAACCAATTTATCGGCAAGTCCAACACCATCCCGGTCCCCCGCGATTTCCAGTATCTGGGCTCCGGCTACCTCCCGGAGGTGGGGCCGGACACCGGCTTTAACAATCTCACTCTGTTGCTTGGCCTCGCCGGAGTTGCGTTCGTCATCTTCAGTGCCGTGCGCTCCCGCTCCCATGCCAAGGCCATCGGCGCCCACGTCCCTGAAGCGTGGGTCGTGATCACCAAGCTGGTCCTTGTGTGCGGCGCCATCCTGTTCGCCACGTACCTCTTCGCCACCGGCCGGCCTGGCACCTCATTCCCCATCCCGGGCCTTATCCTCGCTCTCCTCGTGCTGATTTACGGTTTTGTGTCCTCCAAGACGATCGTCGGACGCCACGTCTATGCCGTCGGTGGCAACCGCCACGCGGCCGAACTGTCGGGCGTGCAGTCCAAGAAGATCAACTTCCTGGTGATGATGAACATGTCCGTCCTCGCCGGCCTTGCGGGCATGATCTTCGTTGGCCGCTCCACCGCTTCCGGGCCGTTCGACGGCGTCGGCTGGGAACTGGACGCCATCGCAGCCGTATTCATCGGCGGCGCAGCAGTAACCGGCGGCGTCGGCACCGTGATCGGCTCGATCGTCGGCGGCCTGGTGATGGCCGTCCTGAACAACGGCCTGCAGCTGCTCGGCATCGGCGCCGACCTGACCCAGATCATCAAGGGCCTCGTCCTGCTGATCGCGGTGGCCTTCGATGTCTACAACAAGTCCCAGGGCAAGAAGTCCATCATCGGCATGATGATGAAGAACTTCGGCCGAAACAACGAGATCAAGCCCGACGAGACGACCAGCACCAAAGAAGTCATCCACCGCGAAGCCTGATCGGCTCCCCCACGTTTCCCCCACACCACCTATAGAAAGAGAACCAAGCAAATGCAAATGATTGGTAAAGCAGGAAAGGTAGCGGCGATCGCCGCCATCGCAGCACTGGCGCTGACGGCCTGCGGCCGCACGGAACCCACCACCCCCGGCGGCGCCTCAGGCGCAGCAGGATTCCCGCAGGACTCCTCGATCGGCGTCGCGCTCCCGCAGAAAACCAGCGAAAACTGGGTCCTGGCCGAGAAGTTGTTCAACGACGGACTCAACAGCGCAGGCTTCAAGGCCGATGTGCAGTTTGCCAACGGCGGCGTCTCCGAGCAGCAGAACCAGATCAGCGCCATGGTCACCAAGGGCGCCAAGGTCATCATCGTCGGGGCCATCGACGGTGCCCAGCTCGGCACCCAGCTCCAACAGGCCAAGGACGCCGGCGCGACCATCATCGCGTACGACCGTCTGCTGCTGAACACCGAGAACGTGGACTACTACGTGGCCTACGACAACTTCAAGGTCGGTGAGCTGCAGGGCCAGGCGCTGCTGGACGGAATGAAAGCCAAGAAGCCCGAGGGCCCGTATAATATCGAGCTCTTTGCCGGTTCCCCGGATGACGCCAACGCGAAGGTCTTCTTCGACGGCGCCATGAGCATCCTGCAGCCGAAGATCGACGACGGCACCCTCACGGTTCTGTCCGGACAGACCTCGTTCGAACAGGCTGTCACCCAGGGCTGGAAGGCCGAGAACGCCCAGCGGCGTACGGACACCCTGCTCGCAGGCACCTACGGCGGCGCCACGCTGGACGGCGTGCTGTCTCCGAACGACACGCTGGCCCGCGCGGTCCTGACCTCCGTCAAGGCCGCCGGCAAGCAGCTTCCTGTCATCACTGGCCAGGACTCCGAGGTTGAGTCCGTCAAGTCCATCATGGCCGGCGAGCAGTACTCCACCATCAACAAGGACACCCGCAAGCTCGTTGAGCACGCGATCACCATGATCAAGGACCTGCAGGCAGGCAAGACGCCCGAGGTCAACGATGACAAGTCCTATGACAACGGCACGAAGGTGGTTCCGGCGTTCCTGCTGGAGCCGGTCATCGTGACCGCAGCGAACGTCAAGACGGCCTACACCGATGATCCGGTACTCGGCCCGATCACCAAGTAACACCGAATGCGGACATGCCCCGGCCCCCACAGGGAGCCGGGGCATTCCGCGTCCCAACGCTCTCTCACTTAATGCACGCTTTTCACTAACGCTCTCTCACTGCCCGCCGCCTTTCACAGCCCAAACACAGCTTCGGCCGTCTTCCTGCACAGGCCCGGCCGCGAAGGTAGGAGCAGATGCCAGCCTTCCGCCGGCCCCAGATCCTAGGAGTACAGTGAGCGTCCTTGCCCGGAGTGGTGGCAATGCCTTCAGAAACAAGGTCCGAACAGCTGCGGTGGTGGCGGTTCTGGCCGTCGCGATCGGACTTGCACTGGCCATGCTGGTGGCCAACCAGGCCGTCGGAGCCAAAGTCCAGGAGCTGAACGCATCCGTCGGGACCGTCCTGACCGTCAACCCGGCCGGCGGCCAGGGCTTCGAAGGCGGCGGCGAACCGCTGACTGCCGAGCAGGCCGCCACCGCAGCGGCCGTCCCCAACGTCAGCTCCGTCGTCGGAACCAGTGCACTCCGGATGCGGAATGCCGCCGAAGCCGCGGCGCAGACGGCGGCCGGCACCCAAGCTGGCCCCGGCGGCGGCCAAGGCGGTCCCGGCGGACAGAACGCCACCACGCTGACCACCAGCCTTACCGCTGCCGTCGACGCCGGCACGCTGGGCGGCCGGAACCAGGCCGCGAACGGCACCACGGGAACCACCACCGCGCAGCCCGTGCGCTCGCTCCCCATCACCGCAACCGGAATCGGCGGTGAACTGGACAGCACGGGCAAGGCCCTGACCATCACCGAAGGCACCGGGCTCGGCGACTACACGGCTGAATCCGCCAACGCCCTCCTGGGAACCACTCTGGCCGAGAAGAACAACCTGACCATCGGTTCAACGTTCACCATCAACGACCAGACGTTCACTGTGGCTGGCCTCTTCGATTCCGGCACCACGTTCGGCAACAACGCCCTGTACCTGACCCTGCCCACGGCCCAGACGGTCGCGGCACTGCCGGGCGAGCTCTCATCGATGATCGTCACCGTGAACTCCATGGAAAACCTCGAGGCCGCCAAAACCGCGCTTGAGTCCGCCCTCGGCACGGACAAGGCCGACGTCACCCAGGGCCAGAACCTGGAGTCGGCCGTGAGCTCGCTCGGCAGCGTCAAGAACATCTCCCTCATCGCCTTCGTCGCAGCCCCGGGCACCGCCGGACTGATCATCCTGCTGATCATGGTCATGCTGGTCCGCGGGCGCCGCCGGGAAATCGGTGTCCTGAAGGCGATCGGTGCACCCACCCGCACCATCGGCCCGCAATTCGTGCTGGAGGCGCTGGTTCTGGTGGGCATGGGCAGCGCGGTGGGCGCCGCCGTCGCCTCCTTTGCCAGCGGAGGCATCGCTTCCGCACTGATCAGCACCAACACCACGACGACGGCGGCCACCACCACCGGTCGCGGGGCCGCCATGGCCGGCGCTGCCGGCGGCGCTGGAATGCCGGGCGGCGGTACTGGCTTCCCCGGCGGCCGGGGTGGGCCTCTCGGTGGCGCTTCCCAGCTGCTGACATCGGTCACCGCCAGCGCTTCCCCCGGCGTCATCGCCGCCGGCATCGCAGCGGTGTTCGGCGTGGCCATCATCGGCGCGCTGGTCCCTGCACTGCTCACGGCACGCATCCGTCCCATCGAAGTCCTGCGAGGAGAATAGCCATGATTGAAGTCAAGAACCTGGTCCGCACTTTCAACTCCGGTGACCGCACCATCAAGCCGGTCAACGACGTCAGTTTTGTTCTCGAACAGGGCACGCTGGCGTCCATTGTCGGCAAGAGCGGCAGCGGCAAGAGCACACTGTTGTCCCTCCTGGGTGCGTTGGACAAACCGACCAGCGGAGACGTCGTCGTCAACGGCGTGAGCCTGGCCGGGATGCCGGACGGCAAGCTGACCGAGTACCGGCGCCGGGATATCGGGTTCGTTTTCCAGCAGTTCAACCTGATCCCGAATCTTTCTGCGATGGACAACGTCATGCTGCCCATGGAGTTCGCGGGCGTGCGAAGGACAGAGCGTCGGCAGCGGGCAACGGACCTTCTGGAGCAGGTGCAGCTGGACCCGGAGAAGCAGGTGCGCCGCATCAACCGGCTGTCCGGCGGCGAGCAGCAGCGCGTGGCGATTGCCCGGGCGCTGGCCAACGAACCCAAGCTGATCCTCGCTGACGAGCCCACCGGCAACCTGGACGAGCAGACCGGTGACCACATCATCGAACTGCTCAGCTCGCTCAGGCGTGACCACAACACCACCATCCTTGTGGTCACGCACGACAAGGCGTTGGCCAACAAGACGGACCGCCGCTTCAGGCTCCAGCAGGGCAGGCTGACGGAAGAACCGGCGCGCGCCTTGGTCTGACGCCCGGACTGGTCTGAATGAGAGGATGGGCACCATGAGTGCGCCCATTGCCACACCGTGGCTGTCCAGCCAGTCCGATCCGGATCCCCGGTCTGCCACTGGAAAACGCCTGCGGTGGGGCGTCATAGCCACCGGCGGGATCGCGCGGTCAGTATCGCAGGACCTGGCACTGCTCCCAGACGCCGACCTTTATGCCGTCAGTTCCCGCTCACAGGGAACTGCGGAGAGTTTCGCGGCCGATTACGGTTTCGCCAAGGCCTACGGGGACGACGACGGCGTGCCCGGCTACCAGCGGCTGCTCGCCGATGACTCGGTGGACGTTGTCTACGTCGCCACGCCGCACGCCCAGCACCACCAGATTGTGCTCGCTGCGCTCAATGCGGGCAAGCACGTCCTGTGCGAAAAGGCGTTCACCATCAACGGCAGGGAAGCGAGCGAGCTCGTCGCGCTTGCCCGGGAACGGAAGCTCTTCCTCATGGAGGCAGTGTGGTCCCGCTTCCTCCCGGGCATGCAGCGGGCGTTCGAGATTGCCGCGTCCGGGGAGCTCGGGGACGTGCACTGGGTGACCGCTGACCTGGGCTTTCCCGCGCCCTATTCCACGACGTCCAGGCTGTGGGCCAGGCAGGACGGTGGCGGCGCCCTCCTGGACATCTCGGTCTACCCCCTGCTGTGGGCGGTGGGAACGCTGGGGTTCCCACAGACCGTCAGTGCCACCGGCTTCATCAATGACGACGGCGTGGACGCCCAGAATGCCCTGACCCTCGGCTACAACCATGGTGCCCAGGCCCAGCTGACGTCCTCGCTCCTGGCGTACGGTCCCCGGACTGCCACCGTGGCGGGCAGCCTGGGCTACCTCCAGAGTGTGGGTTCCATCAACAACCCGCGGGAGTTGGTGATCGGCGTCGGACGGGAAGGGCTGCGCACGGAGGCGTTCGACGTCGTCGGCATCGGCTACACCTACGAACTGCGCGAGGTGACCCGCTGCATCCAACAGGGTCTGACCGAGAGCCCCGTCATGCCGCTGGAGGATTCCATCAAAACGATGCGGCTCTTTGACGGAGTGCGCGGGCAACTGGGCGTCAGCTACCCGAACGATGCCCACTGACCATTTTGGCCTATGACTTTTTTGTAAACAGGCTTGACAGTCATCTTTCGGATATCGATGACTGAGTGACAAATTAGTAAGCTTGCTGGATTTATTTTCAGTTTCCCTAGACTTGCTGCACGCGGGAGTCTTACGCTGATGAAATCGTAGGTCTCAACGATACTGGGGGTGTACGCATGGCTAAAGTTCGATCGCCGTGGCGTGCGCTCCGTCCGCTGCTCCTCGCAGGTGCGGTGACTGCCACTTGGCTGACACTTTCCGCTTCAGCCGCGACGGCAGACTCTTCACGAGATTCAGGATCCCTTCTGGGCGGCCTCACTTCATCGGCTGCGTCCCTGACTGCGCCGTTGTCCGGCGCTGTCTCTCCCGTTCTTGAGGCCGCATCGCCGGCTCCTTCACCCACCGGACTCCTGCAGCCCGTAGTGGGCAGGGTGGCGGGCACGGCCGATCAACTGATCGCCGCCGTCCCTGTGGTGAAGAGCGTGGTTCCGGCCGGCAGCGTTACGGGCGTGGATGTCCCCGTTGCCGCCGTGGTGGATACCGCTGCAGATGACCTGATTGAGACAGTCGCCCCTCCGCTGACCGATGCCGCACCGGTTCTTGAGCCTATTCTGAAGTCCGTAGTGGATCTGGTAGATGCGACCGTTGCGTCCTCACCGGTCCAGCTGCCCGGCACTTCCAACAACTTGCTTGCCGTTACGGGAATGCCGTCGCTGCCGGTTCCGGCCGGCACAGAAATGCACGCAGCCCCGGCAGAAAGCCCCTGGACCACCGACCCTTCCACGCCACCGGCTCCGGCAGGACCTGCAGGACCTGCTTCGGGTGTAGGGAGCGGCGCTTCGCCCTCCGGCGCCTCAGGCTCTGCTGCCTCGCTGGACGAGTTCGGTTTCAACCTGCTGCTTTCGGGAGCCTTCCCCATCAACGGATCACCTGAGCACACCCCTTCGCCGGCGTCATTCGACCCCGGTTCCTCACCTGACTAGTTGAGCCCTCCTGCCCTTTCCTGGGCAGAACACGGCCTCCAGGCGCTGAAAAGCGCCCCACATCAACTTCTCAGGAGACATCATCATGAATTGCAACCTTCGCAGGGGGCTGCTCAGCACCCTCTTTGCCGGCGGCTTACTGGCCTTCGGCGCCACAGCAGCAAGCGCCGCGGACACAACCAGCGGACCGGAACTTTCCGCATCCGCCCTGGTCTCGGCAGCGGCATCCGTTGACACGACGTCGTTGGGCCTGCTGGGTGGCCCAACGCAGTCGGATACTGCGGATGTCGCTGCCGTAGTCGACGTCAACCTTGGCCTTGGCAACGGCCTTCTCGGCAGCACGAACAGCACCGACACCGACAACACCACCGCCGACATCGCCACCGTAGTAGACGTCAACCTCGGAGACAACCTCCTCGGCAACACCAACGGCAACGGCAACACCACCGCCGACGTAGCCGCAGCAGCGAACATCAATCTCGGCCTCGGTGACGGCATCCTCGGCAGTACCGACGGCAGCCTGGCTGCCGTTGTTGATATCGATCTGGGCCTGGGCACGTCCGGCGTTCTTGACGGCGCGAATGTTGCTATTGATGCATGCGTCATCATGGGCGGCGGCACCGATGGCTGTGGAACCCCAGGTACGGAAACCCCCGGTACGGAAATGCCCGGTACGGACACCACGGACCCGGGAACCGGCACGACGGGTGACACGGACACCACGGACCCGGGATCCGGAACTACCGGCACCACCGATCCGGGAACCGGAACTACCGGCACCACGGACTCAGGTACCGGAACTACCGGCACCACGGACCCAGTTACCGGAACTACCGGCACCACGGACCCGGGAACCGGAACTACCGGCACCACGGGAGGTGGCACGACCGGTATCACTGTTGTTCCCGCCGGCACCACCACCGGTTCGGTATCGGCCGCAGCAAACACCATGGGCAACACCTCAGGCCAGGGCGGCACAGCCACGCTGACCAAGACGGGCATGGAGGCTTCATTGATCCCCCTCGCCCTCATCCTGCTGCTTGCCGGACTGCTGATGCTCAAGCGGCGCCGGAAGGCCTAACCGGATTCCGCACTCAGCGGACTGCGACGGCTAAGACTGTCAACGCACATGCTCCGCCGTTCGCGGCAGAGCCAGCTTTTCCGAATAGGAGGTGGTCACCCGAGAGCCCAACTACCAGCACTTGTCCCTTGTGACCGGAGGTCCGGCTGAGAAAGTCCCAATCACGTCTCAGCCGGGCCGCCGGCGTGCCGGCAGACGACTTTAGGGATGCGCCAACGGCCGGTATTATTGAGGACGAATAGTGCCGCAGCGCACCGGGAGGAACTGGTCATGGTGGCGGATTCGCCTAGCTCCATTAGGAATGAAGTGCTCAGCGGACGCTATCGGCTGGCGGACATAATCGGCCGCGGCGGCATGTCATCCGTCTACCGCGCCCGGGACGAAAACCTGGGCAGGGATGTCGCCCTGAAGCTCTTTGCCCCACAGGCACCGGATGCCAATGAGCTCAGGCGCCAGGAAGCCGAAATCCAGCTGCTGGCAACGCTCAACCATCCCAGCCTGGTCACGCTGTTCGATGCAGGCATCGATACCCGTGTCCTGGAGGAACCTCGGCCGTTCCTGACAATGGAGCTCGTGGAGGGCCAGGACCTCCGCAGCCGGATCAGGCACAGTGCAGTTCCCTTGGACGAGCTTGCGGTCATCGGGGCAGGCGTAGCTGACGCGCTGGCCTACGTGCACAGCCTGGGCATCATCCACCGCGACATCAAGCCCGGGAACATCCTGCTCGTGCAGATCCGTCCGGGTGAACCTTTGCGACCCAAACTCACGGATTTTGGCATCGCCAGGATGGCGGATTCAGCCCGGCTGACCGCCACGGGAACCATGGTGGGGACGGCCGCGTATCTCAGTCCGGAGCAGGCCATGGGTTCTCCCCTGTCGCCCGCCACTGATATCTACTCGCTGGGTCTGGTACTGCTGGAATGCGTCAAGCAGACCGTTGAGTTCCCGGGCAGCGCGGTCGAATCCGCTGTGGCCCGGTTGCACCGGGCACCAGAGGTCCCAGCTGACCTTCCGGCGGAGTGGGCTGATCTGATCCGTTCCATGACTGCCATCGAACCGCTGGAACGTCCCGTCGCGTCCGATGTTGAATCCGTTCTGCGTCAGGCCCTGGTATCACCGGTGTCCGCACCGGGCGAGCTCGAACCGGAGACAACCCGCGTACTCCCGGCCATGCCGTTCAGGCCACCGTCCATCGCCATCACCGCTGAATCAGACCTGCCCCTAGTCCGGGCCAGCAAGAAACAAGCGGATGTCACCCGCGGTTCCGACGCGCGCGGCTGGGTCCCGGACTTGTCTCGTCTCCGCCACACCGGAAGGCGGTTCTGGACGGTCATCGCACTGGGCGTGCTCGCCGCTGGAGCAGCCGCAGCGGCGCTGACCTTCAGCCTGGCACCTCAGCCAACGCCCGACGTCGTTCCTTACCCCGCCGTCACCGGCACCTTGGGCGACCACCTCAAGGAACTTCAGGAAAGCGTGGAACCATGAGCCCTGCACCGAAGCACCGCGGGCGTTCGGCCACTGCCAAACGCCTAACAGCTGCAGCAGCATTTCTGCTCGCCGGTTCACTGGCAGCGTGCGGTCCTGCTGAGACCGGCCTTCAACGTGATGCCTCCCGCCAACTCCAGGAACGAGTCCTCGGCGTCAGCCAGGCCGCAGCCCATAATGACCCCGCTGGCGGACTGGCAGCCTTGGATAGGCTCGAGGCCGATCTTGCCTCCGCTGCGGGGACCGGGCAGGTTTCCGAGGAACGCCGGCGCAGCATCACGACGGCCGCCACTGCCGTCCGCGCCGACCTGACGGAAGCCAAGGCCCTGGCCGACGCAGCAGTCGCGAAGGCTGCAGAGGACGCCGCCGCGGCGCGAAGGCAGGCAGAGGCGGACGCCGCTGCGGCTGAGGCCGCCAAGGTGGCCCCCGCGCCGGCAGCTCCTAAGCCTGATGAAGACAAGGGAAATAGAGGCAAAGGCAAGGACGGCTGACGGGCAGACGGACGGCCCGTTATGTATTAACTCACCCGCGCTTCATCCGCTCCCGTCGGCCATACGAGAAAGGCGGCGTCCCGGTTTCCCGGGGCGCCGCCTCCTAACGTTCGTTTCCGCTTAGTTCAGGGTCGCAATGACCTTGTTCAGCGTGGCGGACGGACGCATCACGGCCGAGGCCTTGGCCTCGTCCGGACGGTAGTAACCGCCGACGTCCACCGCTGAGCCCTGCACCGCGGCCAGCTCGCCCACGATAGTGTCCTCGTTGGCGGAAAGCTCCTTGGCCACAGCCGCGAACGATGCCGCCAGCTCCGCATCCTCGGTCTGCTTGGCCAGTTCCTCGGCCCAGTAGCGGGCGAGGAAGTAGTGGCTGCCACGGTTGTCCAGCTCGCCGGCGCGGCGGCTCGGGGACTTGTTTTCCAGCAGGAAGGTTCCCGTCGCCTTGTCCAGGGTGTCTGCCAGGACCTGCGCGCGGGCGTTGTTCGTGGTGGTGGCCAGGTGCTCGAAGCTGACGGCCAGAGCCAGGAATTCACCCAGGCTGTCCCAGCGCAGGTGGTTTTCCTTGAGCAGCTGCTGGACGTGCTTGGGAGCAGATCCGCCGGCGCCGGTCTCGAAGAGGCCGCCACCGTTCATCAGCGGAACAACCGACAGCATCTTGGCGCTGGTGCCCAGTTCCAGGATGGGGAACAGGTCCGTGAGGTAGTCGCGGAGCACGTTTCCGGAGACGGAGATGGTGTCCTCGCCCTTGCGGATGCGCTCCAGGGTGAAGGCAGTTGCCTTCACCGGGGACATGATTTCGATCTGCAGGCCCTCGGTGTCGTGGTCCTTGAGGTATTCGTTGACCTTGGCGATGAGGTTGCGGTCGTGCGCGCGGGTCTCGTCCAGCCAGAACACTGCGGGCGTCTTGGAAGCGCGGGCGCGGGTGACGGCCAGCTTGACCCAGTCGCGGATGGGGGCATCCTTGGCCTGGCAGGCGCGCCAGATGTCACCGGGAGCAACCTCGTGTTCGATCAGGACGGCGCCGGAACCGTCCACGATCTGCACGGTGCCGGCTTCCTGGATCTCGAACGTCTTGTCGTGGCTGCCGTATTCCTCGGCGGCCTGGGCCATCAGGCCTACGTTCGGGACGGTGCCCATGGTGGTGGGGTCGAAGGCGCCGTGGGCGCGGCAGTCGTCCAGAACAACCTGGTAGATGCCGGCGTAGGAGCTGTCCGGGAGGACCGCCAGGGTGTCGGCTTCCTGGCCGTCCGGGCCCCACATATGGCCGGAGGAGCGGATCATGGCGGGCATGGAAGCGTCCACGATGATGTCGGAGGGCACGTTGAGGCTGGTGATGCCCTTGTCAGAGTCCACCATGGCCAGTGCCGGGCCGTCGTCGAGGCCCTTCTGGATGAGCGCCTTCACGCCTGCACGGACATCCTCCGGAAGCTCCTCGAGGCCGCTCAGGATGGCGGCAAGGCCGTTGTTGGGGCTCAGCCCGGCGGCGGTGAGCTGCTTGCCATAGGTCTCGAACAGTTCGGAGAAGTAGGCCTTAACCACGTGGCCGAAGATGATGGGATCCGAGACCTTCATCATGGTGGCCTTCAGGTGCGCTGAGAACAGGACGCCCTCTTCCTTGGCGCGGACTACCTGGGCTGCCAGGAACTCGTCCAGCGCCGCGGCGCGCATAACAGTGCCGTCGATGACTTCACCGGCGAGCACCGGGAAGGCCTTCTTCAGGACCTTGACCGAGCCGTCTTCGCGGACCAGCTGGATGGCGATGGTGCCGTCGGACCCGATGACCACGGACTTCTCGTTCGCGCGGAAGTCATCAGACGACATGGTGGCAACGTTGGTCTTGGAATCCGCGGACCAGGCACCCATGGAGTGCGGGTTCTGGCGGGCGTAGTTCTTGACGGACAGCGGTGCACGGCGGTCCGAGTTTCCCTCGCGCAGGACCGGGTTCACGGCGGAGCCCTTGATCTTGTCGTAACGGGAGCGGACGGCCGTTTCCTCGTCCGAGGAGGGGTTGTCCGGGTAATCCGGCAGGTTGTAGCCCTGGCCCTGAAGCTCGGCGACGGCGGCCTTCAGCTGCGGGATGGAAGCGCTGATGTTGGGCAGTTTGATGATGTTGGCGTCCGGCGTCTTTGCCAGCTTACCCAGTTCAGCAAGGGCGTCGCCGATCTGCTGTTCCGGGGTGAGGTAGTCACCGAACACGGAGATGATGCGGCCTGCGAGCGAAATGTCACGGGTCTCCACCTCCACACCTGCGGTCGAAGCAAACGCCTCGATGATCGGCAAGAACGAATAAGTAGCCAGCATCGGCGCTTCGTCGGTGTGGGTATAGATAATCTTGGACATGCGCGGGCGTCTCCCTGGAGGTCGGCTGATTTTTTTGGAAATTTTGTTCTATTTCACCACCCCTAACTTACCTGAGGACACGGCTTTGAACCGTACCGGGGCGGCCGGACGGCCCTGCATTACAGCGGATTGAGGCATGGGGGAACGCCCGACGGCGGAGCGCACCTCGGGCGGCCAGCCGCCGTCGCGCTTTACCTCCGGGAGCCACCGGTGCAGGTGAGGATCCGGTCAGCGCCGCTTGTGGGGTATGTCACTGGGCCAGAGCTGCACGTACTTGGGGTCCTGCCTGCGCAGCTCCTCCGTCGCCGTAAACGAATGGATAGGGTCGACGTCGCGCAATTGCACGGCTGCGGCGTAGGCCTCAATTTCCGGCGAAGCGCCGTGGGCGCTCCCTTCGGCTGCAAAATGCCGGCCATGCACGGCCGACTTCTTGGCGGACTTCCAGAAAGCAATCACGATGGGCCCCAATTCGCATAGAGTCCGGAGCCCAGATCGGACGTGCCACTGTATAGGAGAAAAATACCCTTCGGCAACGGTTTTGACCAGAGCGGCACACTAGTTCCAGCAAATCCAGGACACGTTTGCGGACCATACTTTTGGCGTCACTACTATTTACAAATTTGTCATGTCTCGATAGGTTACATGGGTCACGCGGCTGGCTCTCCAGGGCACGCCTTCACACGTTTTAGACAGGACAATAATGACGCGTACCAGGTCCTTGGCTGCCACCCTCCTGAGCCTTTCGGCGGCTGCCGTCCTGGCGCTGGTTGGCGCCGCGGGTGCAACAGCCGCCCCTTCGGCGTCGGGCGACAAGTCGGCACCATCCGTTACCAGCACTTCGGTGGACAGTACCGGGGTTGCCGATTACTGGACTGCAGACAGGATGCGCGCCGCCATTCCCGGCGACGTCCTCGCCGACAAAGCAGTGGAACGAGGCAACACCTCCAGCGCCATTTCGGTGGAAAAGGGAGCCTCCACCAAGGTCAAAGCTACCAAGGGCAAACCGACCATCGCCAAGCTTGAGACGCCGGTGGACCACATCGGCAAGGTCTTCTTCAGCATCGGGACCACTAACTACGTCTGCTCCGGCAACGCCGTCTCCTCTGCCAACCAGAGCACGGTGGCCACCGCTGGACACTGCGTCAACGAAGGGCCCGGCGCGTTCGTCACCAACTTCGCGTTCGTCCCGGCCTACGACAACGGCAACGCTCCATACGGCAGGTGGACGGCCAAGGCCCTGTACGCCCCCACCCAGTGGACCGCCAACGGTGACATGACCTACGACACTGGCTTCGCCGTCATGAATCCGCTCGGCCAGCAGCTCCTGACGAACGTCGTAGGGGGTTCCGGTGTTGCCTTCAACCAGCCGCGGGGCCTGACCTACAAGTCCTACGGATACCCCCAGGCATCGCCCTTCAACGGCGCCTCCCTCTGGAGTTGCACTGGTACGGCCACCAATGACACCTACAACCCCCAGTTCTATACCCAGGGCATCCCCTGCGACATGACCGGCGGTTCATCCGGCGGCCCGTGGTTCATCGGCTCCGGCTCGGACGGCCTCCAGAACTCGATCAACAGCTACGGCTACAACAGGTCGTCCGTAATGTACGGGCCGGACTGGGGCACTGTCATCCAGGATGCGTACAACGTTGCAGCGGCCGCCTAGGAACTCCTCGCCTGGCGAGGAACCCGGCAACGGATCCGTCAGCCACAGCGAATCGGACCAGACACACGAGGAGATCCTCGAGTACTGGACGAAGCAGCGGATGGCGGATGCCAAGCCCCGGGAGCTTCGGCTTCCGGAAGGGGGTCCGCGCCTCATGCAGCGGGGCGCGGACCCGGCACCAGATCATCCCTAGCTGCCCATTAAGGCCCGACGGCGCCTGCCCCCTCTGCGGGGACAGGCGCCGTCGACGTTTAACCGCCTAGTGGAAGAAGTGGCGGGCACCCGTGAAGTACATGGTGATGCCGGCCGCGTTGGCCGCAGCGACGACTTCCTCATCCCGGACGGAACCGCCCGGCTGGACCACGGCGCGGACGCCGGCGTCGATCAGGATCTGCAGTCCGTCAGCGAACGGGAAGAACGCGTCGGAGGCTGCCACGGCGCCGCGGGCGCGCTCAGGTGCGCCGGTCGCGTCCGCGTTTGACGCACCGCCAGCACCTTCGACGTCGGACTCCACCGAAACGCCCAGCGTGTTGGCACGCTCGACGGCCAGACGGCAAGAGTCCAGGCGGTTGACCTGGCCCATGCCGATACCCACTGCTGCACCGTGATCGGCGATCAGGATGGCGTTGGACTTGGCGGCGCGGCAGGCAATCCAGGCGAAGGCGAGGTCCGCGAGCGTTTTTTCGTCAGCGGCTGCGCCAGCGGCGAGGGTCCAGTTGGCAGGGTTGTCGCCGTCGGCGTCCACCTTGTCGCTCATCTGGACCAGCACACCGCCGGATACCTGGCGCATTTCTGCCGGGTAGCGGTCGTAGCCTTCGGGCAGTGCGAGCAGGCGGATGTTCTTCTTCTTGGCGAGGATCTCCACGGCTTCCGGCTCGAAGTCCGGCGCGATGACAACCTCGGTGAAGATGCCGGCAACGGTCTCGGCCATGGCGGCGGTGACCGTCCGGTTGGCAGCGATGACGCCGCCGAAGGCCGAAACGGGGTCGCAGGCGTGGGCCTTGGCGTGGGCATCGGCGATAGTGTCTGCAGCATCAGCGGAACCAACGGCGACACCGCACGGGTTGGCGTGCTTGATGATGGCGACGGCGGGCTCGGCGAAGTCGAACGCGGCGCGGAGGGCGGCGTCGGCGTCGACGAAGTTGTTGTAGCTCATGGCCTTGCCGTGCAGCTGGTCGGCCTGCGCGATGCCGGCCGGGGCTGCCTTGTCTACGTAGAGCGCAGCCTGCTGGTGCGGGTTTTCGCCGTAGCGGAGAACCTCGGAGCGCTCCAGCGACAGGCCGGCGTAGGCAGGCCAGTCGATAATGCCGTCGCCGTCTTCATCCAAGAACTGGCTGGCAGTCCAGGTGGCCACGGCGTTGTCGTAGGACGCGGTGTGGGCGAACGCCTTGGCGGCCAGCCGCCGTCGGGTCTTCAGGTCAAAGCCGCCCTCAGCGGCGGCGGTGACCACGGAGCCGTAGAATGTGGGGTCAACAACAATGGCGACGGCGGCGTGGTTCTTCGCTGCCGAACGGACCATGGCGGGGCCGCCGATGTCGATCTGCTCAACGACATCGTCCTGCGCGGCGCCGGACTTCACGGTCTCAACGAACGGGTAAAGGTTCACCACCACCAGGTCGAAGGTTTCAATCTCCATGCCGGCGAGGGTTTCCATGTGCGCGGGGACGCGGCGGTCCGCCAGGATGCCGCCGTGAACGCGCGGGTGCAGCGTCTTGACGCGGCCGTCCAGCATTTCCGGAGACCCGGTGACTTCTTCGACTTCCTGGACCGGGATACCGGCCGCGGCGATCTTCTTGGCAGTGGAACCGGTGGAGACGATCTTCACGCCGGCTGCGTGCAGGCCCTTGGCGAGCTCCTCCAGACCGGTCTTGTCGTAAACCGAGATCAGCGCCCGGCGGATGGGAACACGGTCGATGGATACACGGTCAGGCTGCGTGGCGCTCACAAAAAGTCTCCGTCTGATCTCGCGGAACAGTGCCGCGGTTGGTGGGGATGGGCCCAGTTTATCGTGTTGTGCGGTTTGCCCCGCTTGCCGGCGGCAGTGTGAACGTCAGTGGGCACGGTTAGAGTTTTCACAGGAGGCTGCGATGAATACTTACACCACTGTGCCCAGCGGCGAACAGGTGGTCCAGGAACTGCCCTGGCGATGGAAAGTCCAGGGCAGGATCTTCGTGATCGGCGGCCTCGGCTTTATGTTCGATGCCTGGGACGTGACGCTGAACGGCATCCTCATCCCGCTGCTCTCGACGCACTGGGCCCTGGCTCCCGGCGAAGTGGCCTGGGTGGGTACGTCCAACCTGATCGGCATGGCGCTGGGCGCGTTTGTGTGGGGAACCATCGCGGACACGATCGGGCGGAAGAAGGCCTTTACGGCCACGCTGCTGATCTTCTCGCTCTTCACGGTCCTCGGCGCCTTCTCCCCCGACTTCATCTGGTTCTGCGTGTTCCGGTTTATGGCCGGGTTCGGTCTGGGCGGCTGCATTCCCGTGGACTACGCGCTGGTGGGTGAGTTCACACCACGCAAGCAGCGCGGGAAAGTCCTCACCGCAATGGACGGCTGGTGGCCGGTGGGCGCGGCCCTTGCCGGTTTTGTGTCAGCCGGTCTAGTGGCAATGCCGTTTACTTTGTGGTTTTTGGTGTTCGCTTGAGTGGCCAGTTGGACATTTTGCGTTTGACGGCGCGGGGAACGGTGCGTTGTCGGCGTG